>NZ_AUNJ01000026.1 GCF_000447775.1 Bacteriovorax sp. DB6_IX | reverse complement strand
ATAACAACTGCAAAAATAAAAAAGTAACCTAATTTCTCTGTCCACTTCATATTCATTAAATCTTAGTCCCTAACTCAGCAAACATATTTGTTCTAATTTCGTGGCGTCCACCTTCAAATTCAGTTTCAAGCCAAATTTTTAACATCGCTTCCATCTCTTTATGAGATGACACTCTTCCACCGAAGCAAATTACATTTGAGTTATTATGCTCACGGCTCAATCTTGCATCATCAATGCTTCGACATAGAGCTGCTGTAAAC
>NZ_AUNJ01000025.1 GCF_000447775.1 Bacteriovorax sp. DB6_IX | reverse complement strand
ATTGAGCCCGTTAACGATAGTGAGGTCTTTTTTACGACCTGTAATATAAAGTTCTCCTCCTACCATATAACCGAGATCACCAGTTTTTAGCATTCCATCTTGAAAGAGGTCTTTATTAATATCTTCTCTTTGGTAGTATCCTTCCGTGGTTGAAGGACTTTTAATGAGAATATTTCCAATTGATCTCTCAGGGAGCTCATTTCCTCTATCATCAACAATTTTGACTTCAATATCGGCAAGTGGTTTCCCACATGAGACAAAGTAAAGATTATCTCTTTCATCTTTTGATCCGCTAGTTGAAGCTCTTTGATTTTCAAGCATCTCTTTCTTAGAGATAATATCAACTTTAAATGGCCTTCTATTGCGGTGAAAGCTAATTGCTAGAGTATTCTCGGCCATCCCATAACATGGAACAAAGGCCTCTTTCTTAAGTCCTGCGACTTTAAATGTCTCATAGAAGTTCTCAAGTGTTTTGTAATTGATTGGTTCAGCACCACAAAGTGCAATTCGAACAGAACTAAGATCAATGCTATCAAGAACTTTTTGGCGCACTCTTTTCATGGCCATGTGATAACCAGAGTTTGGCGCAACAATAATATTCCCTCTATATTGAGAGATCGTTTTTAACCATTTATTTGGATTAACTGCAAATTCATATGGTGTCATAATGTAGACATCATATTGATTGATAAAAGGTGTGAGGATTCCTCCAATTAGTCCCATATCATGGTGAACTGGAAGCCATGTAATAACATTATTTCCTCTTTCTTCATCGTGAATTTCATTAGTAATTTGTCTTAAGTTGGCAAGTACTTGCTTGTGCTTAAGAACGACGCCTTTTGGATTTCCTGTACTGCCTGATGAAAATTGAATAAAGGCAATATCGTCGGCATTTGGCATGTAGACTTCTTTTTCACGTTTTTTAAGATCTTTCCAATTCTCTTTACTTACAAGTAAAAGATCCATATCGCGAATAAGTTCTTGTAGGGAAGAGTTCCCAAGTAGAATATTGGCCTTTGTTGTGGCCTTAATACTTTTAATAATTTCTACATATCTCTCATCATTAATCCAAAGATTTGTTGTGACTGGAACAGGAATATTTCCACTCATCATAACGGCGAAGAAGTTAGTGAGGAATTCTAACGTATTTTCACCTTCTATTAGTATCGGCTCTTTATTTGAAATCGTCATGAGTCTAAGGGCCTTGTCCTTAGATAGCTTTAAGATCTCATCATGTCCAAGTGAGTTCGCAATGCCTTTAGGGCCCATAAAGTGTAAAAACTCTTTATTTGGTTGTGGGCTTTGGATTAGGACCTCAATTAAGGACTCGAATTTTTCCTCAAAATTCATAATTCTCTCCGATATTACTTTAGTCATCTCTTTGAATTCCTTTAATAAAATGCAAGATTTATTCCAAAATAACTGTCGAAGTTTTAGTTACTTAGCTCTTGTGGACTGTATAAAAATTAGTCGGCCATATCCAATGCTTTCAATGGTTTCCAAAGTCTGTTATATAGGGCACATGGCAGAACTATTTAATTTTGGTCCCCATTTCCATATCAATGGTGACTCTACAAATATTGAAAATTATCGCAAAATCATGGGGGAGAATAAGGCACAGATGCTCTATGCTGATCCACCGTATTGTCTTCTAGTTAGAAGAAATAAGAAGACCGGACAACTTCGCGACCCGAAGAAGGCCAAGATTAATCATGAGGCCGTCACTCGTTATGAGAATATTAAGGCCTATCGCCGCTTCACTGAGCAGTGGATGTCTGCAGCGACAGAATTTGTGGCCGATGATGGTGTTCTTGTGATTTGGACAAACTACTTAGGAATCGCGCCAATTAAGGCGACGGCGCTTAAGTTGGGTTATGAATATTTCTACGGTGAGTTTCTTTGGGGAAAGATTGCTAAAGAAAAGAATAGTGGTAATGAAACTAATGTTAGACTCTATGAAGTGGCCCTTGTTTTTTCTAAGGTTCCGCAAAAAGAGCTGGCACCAGAGGATCCACCAATTCAGTGGTCTGTGATTACCAAATATGATGAAGAAGGCCTGGCCTCGAAGTGGGGTGATCACCCTAATCACAAGCCCTTTTCATCGCTTGAGCCCCTAATTAGAACTTATACGAAACCGGGAGATCGAATTCTTGATCCATTCACTGGATCTGGTTCAACTCCTGATGCGACAATTAAGTTAGGTCGTTATATTTCTGGGATCGAACTGCGCCCGCAGTGGGCACAGATGAGTCAAAAGCGTATCGCAGAAATAGCTAGTCAACATCATTAAGCACTAGTGGCAAGATACTTAAATCTGTAATCAATGCCACTAGGAGTCCTCCTGACATTAACATCCCTAGGTTTTGATTCGGGATAAAACTTGCCAACATAAAACTTGCAAAGCTGGCCGAAAGGATGACTGAAGTAATGATGAGTGAAGGAGCTGTCTTTGTGAAGAGCTCTGTTAAAGCATCCTCACTATTTAGTCCCTTTCTACGCAGGGCCAAGAAATTCGAGCTGATATGAATCGTATCATCAACTGCAATCCCAAGAACAATTGAAGCAATAACGGCCGAACCAATATCAAGAGGTCTTCCTACAATTTCTAAGAGAACTGCTGTAAAAATAATCGGGATAATATTTGGAATCAAGCTCACAATACCAATCTTCACTGATCTCAGAAAGACCATAAGAATGAATGAAATTAAAACGAGTGCACATCCTAGTGAGATAAGAAATGAGCTAACAACTTTTTCGTTAATTGATTGCCACAGAAAACGCTTTCCAGTCAGTTTGATATCGAGATTCATCTCTTTTGCGATATCTTGAATCTTGTGGGCCATGGCAATCGCGCTCTTGGAATCTTGATTCTTAATAAGTGCTGTTATTCTCATCTTATCTTGTGAAAGAGTCATCTTGTCGTTGAGATTAGAACCCTCTGGAACACTTAATGTATAGAGAAAGAGAAATTGTGCGATCTGCTCTTTCGTCTCAGGGATGCGATGAAAGTCTTTATTGTCGTTGTGAAGAACCTCATTCATGCGTTTGATGACATCAACTATAGAGACCACTTGAGTGATATGGGAAAACTCCTCGGTAATGCGATTTGAAAAGGCCTCGACATTTCTAAGAAGCTCAGGATTTTTAACTCCATCTTTGAGCTTTGTATCGAGTGTCATCTCCATAGAGAAAACACCACCAACATTCTTTTCAACATAATCTAAATCTTTGGCAATAGGGAAGTCTTCATTGAAGTATCTTAGTGGGTCAGAATTGACTTCTAGGCCCATGGCAATATAGATACAAATAGCAGCGAGTGTTGTATAGAAGAGATAGACTTTCTTCTTATTTTCTAAGAGAAAGTGAACATACTTTTTAAAGTTAATTGGAATTTTAACTTCTCGAGTCTGAGAGGTCTTCTTAACGACCATTAGTGAGAGAGGGGCCAAGAAGAAGAAGGTAAAGAACCAAGCAAGTAATGTTCCTATCCCTGCAATGATACCCATATCTCCGATATTTTGAATATCGGCCGTCATAAAACTTAGAAATCCAATTGTCGTTGTGATACTTGTAATGATTGTTGGTAAGAAGTTCTTTGAAAGTGAACTTCTCATGGCCTCTTTTGTTTCTTGATCAAAACTGGTTTTAAAAAGATAGAAGGTGGAGACGATATGAATAGCATCGGCCAGTCCAATCGCAATGATAAATTCCGGTGTAATAGCGGTTAAGTTATGAATTGGAATATTGAGATAACCACAAAAAGAAATCATAACAATCATACTGAGTGTGATTGTCAGGATTGAGATTCCTAAGACTTTAAAACTTCTAAATTGATAGTAGATAAAGAAACAAATCAGAGCAAAGAGCAGGGGCAAAAGAATCTTAAAGTCCTGCATGGCCGATTTCTTAAAGGCCGATGTAATAACTGCATTTCCTGTGACTCTGAGCTCCACACCTTCTGGCGCCGGGTATTTCTTTAAGAGATCATCGATTTGTTTAAGGATGACACTATACTTTATTTTCTCTCCCATTTGCGGGCGCAATTTTACAAAGATGAGAGCGACTTTCAGATTCTCTCCCACAAAGTGTCCCATAATCTCATCACTAGACTTTGCTCTTTGTATCATTGACTGGATTGTGCTTTGGTTGAGCTCGGCATCTTCACTGAGAAAAGAATCAATCATAATCTCATCATCATGAGAGGAGATCCAATTGTAATTGGTAATGGACTCAACTCTAGCGGCACTTGGAATATAAATGGCCTCTTCCGTAATCTTTCCAATATAGGAGAGTGTCTTCTTATTAAAAATCCCCTCTGGGTTTGTGACGACGATAACGGTTGACTCACTAGAGCCAAATTCATCTTCAAATTTATCAATTGATTTTAAAAGTGGATCATCTTTTTTAAACCAGACGCGGTAACTGAAATTCTGCTTTGTTTGAAGAAGCCCTGGAATAGAGAGGGCCACGACAACCAGTGAGAGGATAATGGCCTGTATTGGTCTATTGATAATGAAATTGATAATCTTATGCTTCATGTTCTTCTCTTTTTAAGGCCTTTGAACTAAAGGCATTAAATCTGATAATATTTATTACGGCATAGCTTAGGGCCGCTCCAATAAGTAATCCCTTTGTTTCAACTCGGTTTCCGATTATTGAAATCAAAAAGGATGCCGAAATATTCGTGAGTGTAAAAATAAAATCCAGCACAGCGTTTGTTCTTGAGATAAAGGACTTATTTACAAAATTGGCAAGGTAGTTAAATTGCCCTGGCGCTCTTGTGAAAAAGAGAAATCCCCAAAGAAAGAAAATAAAGAGTGAGAAGTGATAACTAATCCCACTGGCCCAAAGAAATAATAGAATAGGCTCTACTAGTGAAGTGTAAAAGAGAGTTTTCCCAAGTCCAAGTTTTTGGCTAATCTTCTTGTTAAAGATGGCGCCTGTAATTCCACCAACTCCAAAGACGACCATCATTACACCATATTCTTTTTCTGTTTTAGCGAGCACCTCTGTTAGAAAGGGAAGAATTAAGGGAATGACAATTCCAGAGAAGACGCCAACAAGAGCATGTCTTTCGTAAAGTCCTCTTAGGTCATAGCGCCCTTTTATATGGTTAATTCCTTCTTTGAGATCTTCGAAGAAATTTGTCGAACTCTTCTTTATTTCAACAACATTGTGAATGAGTAGTAGCAGGATGATTGAGAGCGCGAATGTTGCCATATCCAAGTAGACAATTTCATCAAGCTTTTTAAAGTAGCTATAACCCCAAGTTCCAATTAAGGGGCCAGCAATATGAACAATGGCGTAGCTGGCAGAAAAAATATTATTGGCCTTGTCTATATGTTCAGTTTCGACGATATCAGTAATAAAGGCCCTCTTCGTAGGAGTTGAAATTCCTGCAAAGAAAGTTTTAAATCCATGCGTAAAAAGTAGCGCCCAAATATTATTAGTTAGAAGAAAGACAACTGATAGGGGAAGTCTTATGAGCTCACAAAGAATTAAAATATTCTTTCTATTATGCTTTTCTCCAATTGGGCCACCAGAGATATTTCCAAGTAACATTCCTGTGATGAAGAAGAGTTGTGTGAGTCCCATGTAGGTCTTATCTCCACCAGAGACTTTGTAAATATGAGTCATGAAGGCAAAGTTAAAGGCGTATGAACCAAGGGCAGAGATGATGGTCGCCACCATCATATAGGTGAATTTCATATTCTTAGGCATTTTCATTAGTTCTATTCTACCTTTTAACTAGTTTTAATTATTAAGGTGGCGAAGATTACCTAGGCTCATTTTGTAAAATATTGAACGCGTTTGTAACTAGCTGTTATTTGGTAAATATATCTTTTTTACAATCGTGAAGATTTATTTGATGTTATGCGTTATAACATGTTCATGAAGAGACTAAGAGAGACGATACTAAAAGGGTTATTACTATCAACCATGCTTGTGAACGGCTTCGCCCAAGAGGGCCAGCTTTTCTGGGAAACAGACGGATTCAAATCTTACTATGATCAAGATTGTGAATGGCGCTACGAAGGTTGTGTAGTAGTTGATGAAAATGAGCTGGATCTAAGATCAACAGCGAAACGTATGCTGGATGATATTTACAGCTGTAAGAATACTATTGAAGGATGTAGCGAGGAGGAACAAGGCTATATTCGATTCAATGGAGACTCAGAAGGAGCAAATCCGCCTGCAAAATCTTACAGGTGGAATGAGTCCTAATGAATTTTCGAAGCTTCTCAAGAAGTACGATCCTGAGCTAAAGCAAAAAGGATACTTTATTCCACTTGGTTTAAAGGATAAGGAACTTCTAATGCTTGCGGCATCGGCATCACTGGGGCTTGTTCTATTCCCATCTGATGAGGCCACAATGGACTTTGTCCAAGACCACAAGTCGGAGTTTACAGAGAGAATTGTTAAACCAACAAATGAAAACCACAGGGCCATCTTGGGTGGCGCTGCTGCCGGATCTTATTTTCTAGGTGTTGTTATGAAGGATAACAAACTTGTTAAGGCCGGGCTCTATGTTGTGACATCACAAATTGCCACACAGATTGTTACGGAAGGATTTAAAAAGACCTTTGGTCGTGCCAGACCAAATGCAGATATGGGATCAATGGCATGGGGAACTCCTGGAAAGTCATTCTTCTCAGGACACTCATCAGGAGCTTGGTCATTTGCCACAGTTTTTGCTGAAATTTACAAAGATAATAAGGTTATCCCATACCTCGCTTATGGTGTTGCCGCCCTAACTTCTTATGGACGTCTTCACGACAGAAAGCACTTCTTGTCAGACGTTTTCTACGGAGCAGTGGCCGGTCACCTAATTACAAAAATGGTGATGAGAATGCATGAAAAGGATGACTCTGCCGGTGGACTCATGGTCTTCCCAAGTTTCAATCCGGAAACAGGAACATTCATGGTCAACTTTGAGTATCAAAAACGCAGAAAGAAAAACACAAAACTTCACTGCGCAAAAATGCCAGACGGACCAGAAAAAATTGAGGCCTGTATTTACGAAGCATTTTTAAGATCTCAATAACGCCCGCGTCAAAATGCCAAGCATTTTGACGTCGGAGCTTTACCGTTGTGCCAGAGTCAAAAAAACGCGAACAACGTGAGCTTTTGACTCTGAGCATGTGCGGAGACCATCTCCGCAAAAAAAACCACAAAACCAAAAACAAAAAAAGCCCTCCATCAAAGAGGGCTTTCCCAACATAAGCCATTTAGCAAGTGCGAAACAAAAAGTGCATGGCACCGAAAGCTCTGTTATACTTAACAAATGAAATTTATATTTTTAGTGATGATAATGTTTTCTGCATCGGCATTGGTTAAGACTGAGCAGGTTATGAAGTTTGATGGAGTTGTTTGGGGATTTGACTTCCTTGATCAACATAGTGGTTTCGTGTCTCTTAGAAGT
>NZ_AUNJ01000024.1 GCF_000447775.1 Bacteriovorax sp. DB6_IX | reverse complement strand
GACAATGGCAATTTTAAGATCATCGTGATGATCGAAGAAGCTTGCAAGCCCCATGATCGTTTTTTGCTGAGACGTGTGATATCCTGTCGACCCAATAGCAAACGAACTTGATTCCAGAATTATAATCTTTTAAATTAATGATGCTCCAATTCTAAATAAGCTCTTGGTGATTTTCAACTTTGTAGAAGAACCTCGTACGTTTCTTCTTCTTTCTCTCACCTTTTGAGCTGCCATCTATTTGGAGATCTGCAAATACTTCACTAGACATCTCATCCCCATTATTACTCAGCTAAGACAAGTCCCTTAAAAGGAACTTTGTACTTTTCAAAATAATCTTTTATCTTATGTAGTTCTGCGTATTTTGAATAATTTGTTTTTACGATTAAGCTTACACTTTCTAAAGAGCGAATAACTGGATAGAAGACCTCTTTCTTATTATCCATCTCCTTAAGATCAGGAAGATCCCAGAGCACGACATCTGAT
>NZ_AUNJ01000023.1 GCF_000447775.1 Bacteriovorax sp. DB6_IX | reverse complement strand
AATCAGTCTCCTCTATTTTCTCTTGAAACCAATTTTCGAAGTAGTGATTAGTATAAACCTCTCTTTTATTCGAAGCTATTTTTTCAACCTGTTCAGTGTTGTGAGCAAACCACTCCCTGTGAAAGTTTCCTTGCTCATCAAATAAGAAGCAAAGACACTTTGAAAAATGAAAGTGGTGAATAAGAGGGTAAGAAATTTCGTCATCTCTGACTAAGATATCATCTTGCTATACAGGAAACTTGAAGTTAGTGATTTTTACA
>NZ_AUNJ01000022.1 GCF_000447775.1 Bacteriovorax sp. DB6_IX | reverse complement strand
GACTTGTGTTGAGATTTTATCAGAAGTTGATGCTACACCTTCAAGTAGATCAATTAACTCTGCTTGCTTGGCGTGAGTAGACTCATCATAAATAAGTTCAACTTGGCTTTCTAGCGAAGAATATACACTTTTTAATTGTTCTATAATTTGATTATCTAGCATCTTATGCTCCTTACTCTTAAAAAAAGAGGCCTGCAAGCAGGCCTCAAATATACTTCTTTCTAGATT
>NZ_AUNJ01000021.1 GCF_000447775.1 Bacteriovorax sp. DB6_IX | reverse complement strand
AGATATTGTATAAAATATCTTACAGATTGATACTTATTTTTTACTTATAACCGACAAGAAGTGTAAGTTTATAATAATACTATAATGTCTTAACAAATAAGTCGGTATTTAAAAAGAGAACTTAATGAAAATATCCAAGTTATTGCCAATATTTATGCTGCTTTTCTTAGCTATTTCTTGCACAAGGGTGAAAACCATCAATAAGAAAGAACACAGCTTTAATTCGTATCCAGAAAGACTTATTTTCCTTCAGATTCCGGGCTTGAGTGAGGAACACCTTGCCTACCTAAGATATAAGAAACCTCTTTTTCGTCACCAGACATGGTCGGAGAGCTTTACTTGTTTTGGAAAAATGTGGAGACATAATCTACACGAGCTTAGGCCAT
>NZ_AUNJ01000020.1 GCF_000447775.1 Bacteriovorax sp. DB6_IX | reverse complement strand
TTATAGCTTCATTGAAAAGGATATTTCACTCCGATTACTTTGCCATGAACTAGATCTCGAGCCGACAATTGTTTCACGAGTTATCAGAAACTTCTTTGTAGATGTTTTTCCACATCATGAAGATTACTTTAATGAAAATCTTTTGATTACTAATCCAACATCAAAGAACTTAGATTTAACTGTGAAGAAAATTGTTGAAGATATAGATGAAGAGATTAATTTTTCTGGAAGTCATGATGAAGAGATCATGACTTCTATGGAAGTAACACTCTATGAAGATTGGGGCATTTTTCTGGAAAAAATGCACAGAGACTTCGTTGGGAAAAAACTTAATTTAGATAAAGTTAAAAATAAAGACGCTCTTATAAAGAACGCTAAGACTTTAGGGAATGTCATCGCAGTATTAGGGATTGCTTTTTTCTTAGTTCATCTCGTTGAATTCGCGAATAAAAAATATAAGAAATATCTCACAGATAAAATATCGATTTATGAACCTCAGTTTCGTTGGGAAGACCAGGGGTTGAAGTTTACTGATAACTCAGATCAGACTCAAGTTGCTCAAAATTTTGAACTTGATGTTGAAGATATTGAAAATGTTGATGACTCTGAATCAATTCTAGGTGAATCTTTAGAAGATGTAGAAAGGGTGAGTGTTGAATCTGAAGTTGTACTTACATCTTTGGATACACTTCCAAAAGACTTTGATGTTGCAGATAGCGAAACTTCTAAATTTGAAGAAGAAGTTAAGCGTGGTTATCGTGATACGAGATTTGGTAATACAAAGGTTTATCGTGTGATGATGAGATCAAGTGATACGCGAACAGCACGAAGCCAATTAACAGAACTTCTTGATCGTTATAATGTTACACAAGTTGATAATGTGAAACCGGGCTTGGCCGTACCAGGTGGGTATTATTACAACTTATATGTCCCTAGAACTTACTTAAAAGAGTTCATGGCGCAGGTCCAAGAAGTTGATAAGGCCATCATCTATGAATCTAGAACTAGGACCCGTAGAAATCCACCTGGAAAGAACAAAGTCTTTATCTGGGTAAAGTCGATTTAAACTTTCACTTAACTAGGTTATTGTGATTACATTTGTCCATCTGGAATATCAAAAAGTGTTTTCACCTTTCTTAGTAGAAAGTGAGCTTTTCCAAGAAACCACCACTGACGAACAAATCCGATGACCATGGCAGCAATAAAACCGTAAACAACACCTGAGTGCGTGGTTTTTTGTACCATATTCGTATCATGTGCCCCGCCAAGTAAGAAGGCGATCATCCCTAGGATCAGCATTAGCATTGTCCAAGGAATTGTTTGGCGTTTGGCCAGGTCTGCTTCGTGAACAAATCTTTTTACCTTATCCTTATAAGGTTGAAGATCTGCTGGTGGTACTTCGAATAATTCATGAAGGTTTTTCTCTGTTCCAATAATCATCGCAATATTATTTACAAGCCTTGAAACACCAATGAAATAGAACATGACGAAAGCTTGTGCGAAGATTGTGTAAATAAATGTCGGGATGGCCAATTTGATATGACTCATACTGACATCAACAAATCCTAGTGCGACACATGTCGTAAGGGCCACTGAGAGAACCATGATTAAAATCAGTGAGCGTAGTAAGTATGCCATAAATTTCTCTTTGTTATTTCAGATTATATTGTCAACCATTTCGTAATTTGCTAAATGTGAGCCCATACTAGTTTATTCAATCACAAAAAGGCAATCCTACTCATGAGTGAAAATGGAAAAAATACACCTCAAGGTGCATCAGGAAATGCAAAGTTTGATAAAAAACTTTTGGAGAATCCATTCGTTGGTTCTTTAGTTGTTCCTGTTGCAATTGTATTAGTTGGTGCTCTCATTATTTTTGGAGTTACTAAAATGTTATCTGACGATCACTCTTATAAAGATCTTGTCAGAGAAATGAAGTCAAAAACGTTCGGAAACAAGTGGGTAGCGGCTTTAGAGCTTTCTAAAATCATTGCTTCGGGAAATATTCCACAGGAAGACATCCCTTGGTTAATCGAAAATTTAACGGACACATATAATAATACAATTGATCATAGAACACGTGATTTTGTAATTGTCGCAGTCGGTGCACTAAGAAATGAAAGAGGTTTAAAGCTTCTTTCACAGGCCTTAAACGATAAAGATAAGAATGTAAGGTTCCATGCTGTTGTGGCACTAGGAAATATGCCGAAATCAATAGTTTTTGATTGGACTCCTGTAATAAATCTTCTTGAGTCTGAAGATTATGGAATGGTTCAAGCGGCAACTCTTGTTCTTGCAACGCATAAGGTTGCTGCAGCTCAAGAAAAAATAATTAAGTTACTAAATAGCGAATTGGGATATGGCGTTAGGTATGCTGCGGCAACAGCATTGATTCAGTTTCAGTATGATGGTGCAGTGCCAACAATTAACGAAATCCTCCTCCTGGAGCAGACTTCACTGAATGGGAAGCTGACTGTTGATGAGATTAGAGGCCTGAAGTTTAATGTGTTAAACGCTGCGCAAGAAAGCAAATGGCATGGACTATCTGCGTCAATTGAGAAGATGCTTTCTAAAGAGAAGGATATAAAAGTTGTTGCACGTGGAAAGGAAGTTTTAAATCTGTTGAAAAAGTGATAGTATCCGAGGATAATTTTAGGGATTTAAAAAAACTTATATATATTTTTGCAACATGAGACTTGTGCTCATGTTGTTTAGACTATTTTGGAAACAAAATAATAGTGATTAAGAGGAATTAAAATGTCAGATGAATCTAAAAAGCAACTGAACAGACGTGAATTTTTCAGTTTTGTCACTGTTGGATGGGTTGCCTTTACTTCGGCAGTAGCGGGTCTTGCGAGTTTAGCGTTCCGTTATTCTTATCCAAACGTAACATTTGATCCAGAGATGGATTTCATTGCTGGTTTCCCTGCTGATTATGAGGAAGGTGTAGACGAGCGTTGGAAAAACGGTTTTGGTGTTTGGATGGTTAAGCAAGAAGGTAAGCTTGTGGCCCTTTCAAATATTTGTACACACTTAGGTTGTGTACCTAACTGGCTTCCAGCTGAATTAAAGTTTAAGTGTCCATGTCACGGTTCTGGTTATTACATGAATGGTATTAACTTTGAAGGACCTGCTCCTAGACCACTTGAAAGATATAAGATCGCATTAACTCCTGAAGGGAAGATCAAAGTTGATAAAACTAAGATCTACCGTTACGAAAAGGGACAATGGGATCACCCAGATTCATACTTATCAGTTTAATTAATATATAGAGGTTAGAATGGCTAAAAAAGGTGTAGCTGATTACATTAGAGAAACACAGGTTTGGAAGTCTATTTTTAGACACGGACCACCTACTGATGCAAGAAACAGAGCTGCTGTTGTTGCTGGTAACGTATTTCTTCACCTTCACCCAATCAAGTTAAAGCGCTCAGGTGTTCAACTTGGTTATACGTGGTGTATGGGTGGATTAACTTTCTTTATTTTCCTAGCGCTTACAGTAACTGGTCTACTGTTAATGTTTTATTACAGACCAACTGCTGAATACGCATATAACGATATCATTGCCCTTAAAGAGCACGTGCCTTTAGGGATTATGAGAGAGATTCACAGATGGGGTGCCCACGCCATGGTTATTACCGTGTGGCTTCACATGTTCCGTGTCTTTATGACTGGATCATATAAACCACCTAGAGAGTTTAACTGGGGTGTTGGTGTTGTTCTTCTAATTTTAACACTTCTTCTATCATTTACTGGTTACCTTCTTCCATGGGATCAGCTAGCAATTTGGGCGATTGCCGTAGGTTCGAACATGGCCAAAGCAACTCCATTCCTTGGGCATGGTGGTCCAGGTGCTGCTCTAGCTCAGATTGGGGACTTCGTAATGGTATCTGATAAGAACGACGTTCGTTTCCAACTTCTTGGTGGACGTTTTGTTGGTGAGCCAGCGCTACTACGTTTCTACATTCTTCACTGTGTATTCATTCCACTTGTTGTTGGGGTTCTTATTGCAGTTCACTTCTGGAGAGTTAGAAAAGACGGTGGTATCTCAGCACCACTTTAAAAAATGGAATTTATAACCTTAAGGGTTAAGAAGGATATTAGGAATGAAAGAGTTTATTAACTACATGGCAGACCCGATTAGATCGTTTCCTATCATGACGATCTTATACATCCTAATGATGAAGTATTACAGAATCATTGGGACGAAGAAGTTTGCAATTGGTGCAGTTGTTGCATCTCTACCTGTTGTTGCTTGGTTCTGTATGGACGCCAACTTTAGAGCGATTATTCTTTGGCCGGATAATATTCCGATCAACATTATCATCATTCTAATTGCATGGCTTACTTGGTACTCACTATATAGATGTGCACAAAACGATGCACGTATTGAAAAGGGTGAATGTCCTATTGAGGCAACACCTGAAAATAGAGAAAAAGTTTGGACATGGCCTAACCTTGTTTACACGGAACTTATGTGTATGATTGGTGCGACTGTTTTCCTAGTTGTTTGGGCAATTATCTTTAAGGCTCCACTAGAGGAACCAGCTAACCCAACTTGGGCACCTAACCCAGCCAAAGCACCATGGTACTTCCTTGGTCTACAAGAAATGCTTGTATACTTTGACCCTTGGATGGCCGGTGTTGTTCTTCCTGGTATTATTGTTGTTGGTCTTATGGCAATCCCATATATCGATACAAACCCAAAAGGAAACGGATACTTTACAATTAAAGAAAGACCACTTGCTATGTGGATGTTCATGTATGGTTGGCTAGTTCTTTGGATCTACCTAATCATTGTTGGAACATTCCTAAGAGGTCCTAACTGGACATTCTATGGACCATTTGAGTACTGGGATTTTCACAAGGTTGTTTCTGAATATAACGTGAACTTGTCAGAATTCTTATGGATTAAGTGGCTTAATATGCCAATGCCAGGGAATATCGTTCTAAGAGAAATACTAGGTATCATCCTAACGGTTGCATACATAGTTGTTATCCCACTTTGGAGTGCTAAAACTAAGTGGGGTAAAAAGATTATCGAAAACACAGGACAAATTAGATATTACATCTTTATCTTCTTACTACTTGGTATGACTTCATTACCAATTAAGATGGTACTTAGATGGCTATTCTCTCTGAAGTACATTATTGCACTTCCAGAGTGGGAACTGAACTTATAAGAGTTAAAAGAGGAATATAGCAATGGCAAAAAAACATGAGCCTGGAATGGCCTATGAAATGAAAAAGCTACATAAGGTATTTGCCTTCTTCTCGCTGATACTTCTTGTATCAGTAGTTTGGGTTTTCCTTGATGACTACATCAGACCATGGAAAGCGGTTCAAATTGAAGCGATGAAGATTGAAAAGCAAAAGCTTGCTGAGCAAATCGAAGCTGAAGAAAAAGCTATTTCACAAGAAAAACTTGATATTCTTGAGAAGCAACTTGAAGAAGCTAAGAAAGATGTGGCCGGAAAGAATGATGAGATTTCTAAGCTAAATGGTGAGTTAAATACACTACTTAGAGATCTTAAAGAAGAGACGATTACAAATGGTCGTTTAAACGGTGACGTTGCAGCATTAGGTTTCAAATGGGGTGGGGCGGTTGCTCACGAGGCTCCATATGCACCAAAGCTATTCAAACAACTTCAAGAAAAGAAGAAGTTATTTGCAGCTTCAAAAGATAGAATGAAAACTCTTCAAGGCGAAGAGAAGAAAATCAGAAGGAAGATTGCAGATCTAGAAAAAGTTGTAACTAATACTAAAAAAGAGATTGGAAATATTGTTGGTAAGAAAGAACTCCTTCAAGGTGCTTACGACAAGAAAAAAATTACTCCAATTTTTGCTGTTAGAAATGCTCCTTTCTTAGACTTCCTTGATCCAACAGTTAAGATCAAGCAAGTTGTTCTAGAAAATATTACTGATGATAGATACTTCCAGCACGTTCCAAAAGTTGACAGATGTATGACTTGTCACACTTTCATCGACAAGCCAGGATACGAAGATCAGCCTAATCCACACAAGACTCACCCGAAGCTTGACCTTATGGTTGGAGCTACAGGGAAGCACCCAATGAAGAAGTTTGGTTGTACAACTTGTCACGGTGGTGAAGGACACAGAGTTAATGACTTCAATGCTCCAGCTCACATGCCAGCTACTGCTGAACAGAGAAAAGAATGGGCAGAGAAATATCACTGGCATGAGCCACACAAGGTTCCTATTGTTCAATTCAAAAAAGGACAATACGAAGCAGGTTGTGTGAAATGTCACACAGACGTTCAATACCTTCCTGGTGCGACAACTCTTAATAAGGGTAGAAAGAGCATCGAAAAGTATGGTTGTTATGGATGTCACAAAATCGAAGGTTGGGAAGATAAGCGTAAGCCAGGTCCAAGCCTAGAAAAGATTGCATCAAAAGTTTCTAAAGAGTTCTTTAAAAACTGGGTATGGGATCCGAAAGCATTTAATAAGCATGCAAAAATGCCAGCGTTCTTTGGACAAGAGAATAACTCAACTCCAGAGTTCACTAAGAAGAATATTGCAGAAGTTAATGCAATTACAGAATTTGTATACGCTCAGTCTGAAAAGTATAAGCCTTTCATGAGATATACGGGTGGTAATAAAGAAAGAGGTAAGAAGCTCGTTAAAGAAGTGGGATGTATGGCATGTCACGGTGTAGCTGATTTCCCAATTGAGTCTAAGAAGATTGATGCACACAAAGGTCCATACCTTGAAGGTCTAGGATCTAAGATCAAGTCTAAAGACTGGATGGTGTCATGGTTAAAGAGACCATCTCACTATCAAGCTGATACAATTATGCCATCTTTCAGACTTTCTGATAGAGAAGCAAATGATATCACTGCTTACCTTCTTGAAGGTGAAAAGAGTAAGAATAAGAAGTTTGAAAGCCTAAAGTTTGAAAAAATGGATAAGGCCGCTAGAGATGAAATTCTTGTAACTTACTTCTCTGCATTTGATACAATCGATGTTGCCAAGAAGAAGTTAGCAAGTATGACTGACCATGAAAGAACAATGGAACTTGGTAAGAGATCTGTTGGTAAATACGGTTGTTATTCTTGTCACAGTCTTAAAGGATTTGAAGGAAGAGCTCCAATTGGACCAGAGCTTTCTAAGATTGGTTCGAAGCCTCTAACTCAATTTGGTTTCTCTCACGAGTACGATGTTGAGCACTCTAGAGACGGTTGGATTACAGCTCACCTACAAAGACCAAGAAGATGGGATAATGGTGTTGATAAGCCATTTAAAGATCTTCTTAGAATGCCTAACTTCAACATGAGTGAAGAAGAAGCAAAAGAAATTACAGTTGCTCTACTTGGGCAAGTAGCTGATAAAGTACCTCTTAAAGGTGTTAAGAGACTAGATAAGCATGAAGCAGCAGTTGCTGAAGGGATGAAAGTTGCTGTTAAGTACAACTGTATCGGATGTCACCAGATTGATGGAATGTTCGGAGATGTACTTGCAATGTACGAAGACGATATCAACGAAGGTCCACCAAGACTTGTTGGTCAAGGTCATAGAGTACAAGCTGACTGGTTCCATTACTTCTTAGACAATGTTTATCCAATTAGACCTTGGCTAAAAGTTAGAATGCCATCATTTAACCTGACTAATGAAGAGAGAAACAAACTTGTAGCTCTATTCCAAGGAAAGTCTAAGATGGATACATTCGAAGATGTACACCAGAAGGTAACTTGGGAGCCAGGTGAAAGAGCTGCAGCTAAGAAACTATTTAAAACATTAGACTGTGTTTCATGTCACGCTGAAGGTTATACTAAAGATGAGCCAACTGCTCCAAATCTTAAGTATGCTAGAAGAAGACTACGTCCAAGTTGGATTGAGAAGTGGCTTGCAGGACCAGATCAAATTTTACCTGGTACTACGATGCCTTCATTCTGGATTGATGGAGAAGCAGCTGACCCAGAGATTCTAGGTGGAGATGCTAAGAAACAAATTAAAGCTCTAACTAAGCTTCTGATGGAAGAAGGACATAACTTCTATTCACCAAAGCACAAAAAAACTAGAGATAATAAGTAGGGAGATAGACTATGGCAGGACACGCTTCTACTAAAAAATTAGTACATGATGGTGTGATTGAGTACCCAGAGGATCCGCAATTTGGAAAAGCGAGTCCAAGTAAAATCGGAATGTGGTTATTCCTTGGAACGGATGCGATGTCGTTCTCTGGTCTACTACTTGCTTATGCTGTTTTAAGATTTACAGCTCCAGCAAATAATCCATGGCCTAATCCAGTTGAAGCCTTAGGTGGTGTTCACTTATCTGGTATTATGACATTTATCCTTATCTGTTCTTCAGTATCAATGGTTATGTGTATTGATGCTTGTAAGCAAAGAGATAAGGCAGGGATTAGAAACTGGCTATTAGCTACAATCATTGGGGGAGCGATCTTCCTAGGGATTCAGGCATATGAGTATGCTCACCTGATTAATGATATGGGAATGACTTTTTCTGAGTATACAAAAGGTAATAACCTTTTCTCGGCAACTTTCTTCTCAATTACTGGTTTCCACGGTCTTCACGTACTGTCGGGGGTTATCTACTTATGCTGGATGTATAAGTTTGCTCTAGAGGGAAGATTTGATAAGGGTGACTATGGAATGCTAGAGATCGTTGGTCTCTTTTGGCACTTTGTCGACCTTGTTTGGATTCTTGTTTTTACATTCATTTACCTAATCTAGGTTTGAATATAAGAGGCTCCTTCGGGAGCCTTTTTTTTATCTCGTTTAAGTTGCATAGCACCGATTATTCTTTTCGATTCATGAAATTTACGCTAAAAGAGGTTTATGCGAGTCTTTATAATATTAATTGCAATTTTACTTGTTGATTATGCTTTTGCCTGTCCTGGGTGTGCTGGATCAATGGGGAATCCTAAGGATACAAGATTAGTCTATATCTTAGCGGGCTTCATCGTTTTGACTTATATCCCTTTCTATATTCTTTATAGGACTATTATTAAGAATAGAAACTTAAATCTCACTCCTACTGAAATGAATCAGGTCGTGGAGGAAGAAAAAAGTGAGTAACGCAAATAAGAAGAACTTTGCTTATACGGCAATTTACGCTCTTAGTTTTCTGATCATTTTGTTTCTTGTGTGGTTCATCTATTTCAAACCACCTTCGGAAGTTGAGTATGCATGGGTAGCAAACCTACCTTATGTAAATGCTAGTTTGAATTCACTTTGTGCAATTTTTTTAGTCCTGGGTTACATTTTTGTGAAAACGGGAAGAGTATCTCTACATATCAAATCGATGTCTGCTGCAACGGTAACATCGGGTTTGTTTTTAGTAAGCTATCTTCTCTATCATCACTTCCATGGTGATACTAAGTTTTTGGCACAGGGTTTAATTCGCCCAATTTACTTCTTTATTTTAATCACTCATATCGTGCTTTCAGTCGTAATGGTACCGATGGTGTTTATAACACTGTGGAATGCTTTTACTAATAAGGTTGAAAAGCATAAGAAGTGGGCAAAGTTCACTTTACCAATTTGGCTCTATGTTTCTGTAACAGGAGTAGCGATTGTGTATATTCTTAAAAATTATAATTTATAGAAAATAGTGATCCTCTTATTGAGGATCACCTTTATTTAGTCTTGTCTTTGGAAGTAGGATTGAGTG
Source organism: Bacteriovorax sp. DB6_IX (assembly GCF_000447775.1). GTDB lineage: Bacteria > Bdellovibrionota > Bacteriovoracia > Bacteriovoracales > Bacteriovoracaceae > Halobacteriovorax_A. Next base: position 1,612 of record NZ_AUNJ01000020.1, on the reverse strand, counting down.
TGGCTTAACAGTCACTTTTTCACCAACAATGACGTCTCCCATAATTGAGGCCTTTAATCCAATCGTTGCACCTCTTTTAATTTTCACAGGTGCTAGGACAAGAAAACCTCCTTGGGCGTAGTGACCAAAGATTGTGGCCGATCCTCCAATCGTAACATAGTCCTCAAGTTCAATGAGGCATGCATCAGAAATATTTGATGTGTTGATAATACAACCTTTTCCAATTTTCATTCCCATCATTCTATAGAACATAACATTGAGAGGAGTTGGAGTGATAAAATCTAAGATTGTATATCTTACTAATTGAATAAGGGCATTGTGATAATACCAAGGGATAGTGTGAACTGAGTACCAGTTTCCTCTCCAAGGCTTAATCTTCAGAGGCATTAACTTATTGAAGAAGGGAACAACAAAAATAAGTACTAACCCATAGGCTAAGTATGACATAACTAAAGACAGTGCCATGAGAAATGCATGCACAGGACTACTTAGTGCAGAAGTCATTGCATAGGTTTTAGTTATAATTAAATATCCTGGTGTTAGCGAAATACTTAATGAAAAGATATAGGCAATTGCAGCAGGAACCATCGCAAAAATAAATGCAACACCTTTATATTTTCTTAGGAAAACTTCAAAGGCACCTAAAAAGCCCTTAAGGTCAGATTCTGTTGATGTAACATCGACAAATGCCTTTTTTTCTTTTTCCTCATGCAGATGTGGAAGGTCTTCCATATCTTTATCTTTCTTCTTAACCATTTATTATCCTCTATAGTTGAAATTCATTTTATCTTTTAGTTGCTTAGGTAGTGTCGGCAGTTTTGACCTTGGAATTAAGAAAGTCGACAAATTAAATAGATCCATAAAAACTCTATTGTTTTCTGCTGCACTTTTTAGGTATTGGTGTCCAGACGAACCACCTGTACCAATTTTTGTTCCAAGCATACGGTGGGCCATGATGGCATGACGATATCTCCATGTCGTGAAGTGCTCATCAATATCCATAAGGTTTTCTAAGATAACAAATGGTAAATGTAGAATTGGCTCATCTCTATAGAGAAGAATGAATAATGCATTTAATGTTGCTTTTTGAGAGAGCTTTCTCTCTCCATCTTTTTTTAGGCCATTGTGGATATTTTCATCAAATAAACTTTCAAAAGTTTTTCTTGTTGCTTCAAGATTTGCTAATTGGATCTCCAATCCTTTCGGAGGAAGAGTCGCCTTATTGTCTTGGATCGTTAATTCATCACCGCAAAGCATGTCATCGACTGTTGATTGGTATTCTCCCCAAAAATCAAAGTCTTCTGTAAAAGTGAAAGGCATTCTTTCAAGCCAAGACTCTAGAAGGTTGATTAATGAAGCACCTTTCTCCATTTCAAGTAGTCTTTCTTGATCCGGCTTTTTAAGTCTTCCTAGGAAATATTGTCTATCAACTTCTTTTCTTTGATTAGTTTTTAAACCCATTAGAATTTCAATCTCTCTAAACTGAACGCTCTGGAAACCTGAGGCCGGAACAAGAAGATCTCTGAACTCTAGAAAGTCCATCGGAGTCATTGACTCCATAACATCGAGTTGATCAATGAGTACGCCTTGAATTTTTTTTATTCTTTCTAAA
>NZ_AUNJ01000019.1 GCF_000447775.1 Bacteriovorax sp. DB6_IX | reverse complement strand
TCCAGTTATTCAAAGACTCTCCAAAAGAAAGGAATGAGTCCTGAACAGATCAAAGAATTCTTCTCTTGGGATCTCAAGTCTCTTCCAAATATGGCAGAACTTAAGGATATTCAAGTCTGTGCCCAAAGAATTATTCAAAGTCTCGACAATAAAAAGAAAATTGGAATTTACGGTGACTATGACGTAGATGGGACAACTTCATGTGCCCTCTTCTATCAATTCTTCAAAAAGCTAGATGTAGAAGTTGATCTTATTCAACCAAGCCGCTTCGTCGAAGGATACGGAATTCATAACTCATCAATCGATATGGCCCTTGAAAGAGGAATTGATCTTCTTATTACTGTTGACTGCGGAATTTCAAATGTTGAAACAGCAGACTATGCAAAAGAAAAAGGTCTTGATCTTATCATTACCGATCATCATAAAGATGCTAGAGAAACAATGCCAGACTGTGTGGCCGTTGTTAACCCAAACAGAAGAGATGAACCAGAAGACTGTGAGATGAGAACTCTGGCAGGAGTTGGTGTTGCCTTTGCTGTTTGTGTTGAAGTGAGAAAGTTACTACTCGCTCGTGGAGAAAATATTCCTTCTGTCTACGACCTACTTCAGTATGTGGCGATTGGAACAATATGTGATTTAGCAAAGCTGACACCAATGAACTTAAAGTTAGTTCGTCATGGTATGAAGCTTATCAAAACGACAGAGTATGAAGGTCTTAAAACATTCTTTCCACCAGAAGAGAGAAAGAAAGATATCATTCCAAGTGAAAAGTTATCTTTTAACGTTGGCCCACTCATCAACTCCAAAGGTCGACTTGATCACCCAGAGGTTGCTCTAAAGCTCTTAATTGAGAAAGATAATAAAACAAGCTCGTGAATACTATCACCAGCTCGACATTGTAATAACGAAAGAAAATTACATCCAGAAGGAAGTTTTCGACGAGGCCAAAGATCAAGTTATCATCAGATGAATCTGCTGAACCTTTATTTGTATCGTCTATGAGCCACACTGGCATGAAGGTGTCATTGGTATTGTCGCAAGTAAGCTTGTTGAAACTTTTAAAGTACCTGCGATTGTTTTCAGTGATAGTGAAAATGAGGGAATTATCAAGGCTTCAGCGAGAAGTGCTGGAGACTTAAATATTTTTGAACTTCTTGATGCTAATAAAGATCTCTTTATTAAATTCGGAGGACACAAGGCCGCTGCCGGTCTTTCAATGCCTAAGGAAAACCTTGCTCAATTCAAAGAGAATATGAATCACATGTTGAGCGAGATTCCAGAGATTCAAAGAACTGTTCAACACCTTTACGATCTCGAAATCACACCAGAAGAAATTACACCTTCACTACTCAAGTCTCTCGATCTTCTTGAGCCTTTTGGAATGGGTAATGAAAAGCCAAAGTTTAAGCTTAAAGGTGGATTCCTCAAGAGTTTTGACATCATGAAGGATGTTCATGTCAGATGGAACTTTTCATCAAGAGAAAATCCAAAGCTAAATTTAAAGGGAATAAGCTTTAATTATGTTGGCAAATGGGGACATATGAGTCCTAGTGAAATTTTTGAGAGACAGAAAATCTCAGGCGAAGAGTTAAATGTTTATTTCACGCTTTCTCTTAATTACTTCAATGGTAATAAATATATTCAATTAATGGTAGATCGCTTAGATTTTAATTAATAAAAAAAGACCCTCTTTTGAGGGCTTCTTTTTTATGGTCTTTCAATTTCAACTTTTTCCTATAACAACATCGTAGAGAGGCTTGTCCATCATACCTGTTCTAGTAGAACCGATTTCTTTAACAATATCCATGCCCTCAACAACTTTACCAAAAACAGTATGCCTTCCATCTAAGTGAGGAGTTGGCCCAAGAGTGATGAAGAACTGAGAACCATTTGTTCCAGGACCAGCATTGGCCATAGAAAGAATACCTTCAGTATCATGACGAAGTTCATTAACAAACTCATCTCCAAATTTATACCCAGGTCCACCCATTCCATTTCCATCAGGACATCCACCTTGAATCATGAAACCATCAATAACTCTGTGAAAAGTTAAACCATCGTAGTAGTTTCCTTCTCTCTTTGTCTCTTGTCTTCCTTCTGCAAGGTTCACAAAGTTCCAAACTGTTTCTGGACACTCTTTTGCGTAAAGTTCAATCTTAAACTCACCCATATTTGTCGTAAACTTTGCGTAAAGTCTATCTAGGTCTTCTTTATGATCTGATTTCTTAGTACTACCAAAACCGAACATTAATCCTCCGTTTATTTAATTTTCTTATATCTAAAATTTCCAAGAATATTTCTTGGTTTATTCTTTAAATAGTAAAAGTTCACCATTTGATGAGCTCTGAAGAAATATGAGAGATCAAGAATTTCTCTAGCTCCCCTATCTCCATTACTCGTAAAGTAGCTAAACATTTCAAATGAAATAAAGCGACTTCCTTCAAATGAAATATTTCTTTGCTTTAACTTTTTAATCAAGTCAGAACGTGAATAACACATAGACAATAAAAGAGGTCTTCCTCTCATTGCTTCTTCACTCATCATGAACTTTCTAAGTAAGGAGCTATTATTTTCTAAGAGGTCATCAACCCATATAAGATTCACATTCTTAAAAGTAGGCTTTTTGAAGACTCTCTGTCCCGCTTTAATCTTATCAAGGGCCTCAAAGAATAAGGCCTCCTCTTCCTTTAAATTTGGAACAGTACCATTCTTTTTTACAATACTATTTTGATAAGAGACGTTGAAAAGATATTGCATCTGCAATGCACTCTCATAATCCAGAGCGAAGCTCTCCATGAGATTCTCAATATGCAGATAGCGGATCCCCGTTTTGCGGTGGCAATTAGCTTCAAAGGATGTATTTTTCCAACCTGGAACTTCAGGTAAGAAGTAGCGAATCATTCCAGAGGGACGATAGTACTTTTCCACATCGACTCTTTCATAGTTCTTATCCTCATTAGTTGCACAACTAAGAAGGCCAAGAATAAGGAAAATGTGAAATAGTCTATTCTTCAATTTTATACCCTATGACTTCGAAAAGTATTTCATGATCTCTTTCTCAATTGAGTTAAGAGAAGCGTTAATATCCTGATCTTTGAGGGCCCTTAGTTTAAAGTAACCCGGTTCAGAATCTTGGTTTAAACCAGTTGTTAAATTATCACCTGACATAAAGCCATTATCAACGAATATTATATCACTAGAAAGTGTTTTAAGCTGCTCAGCAGTTCCTAAAAGCTCACTTCCCTCAATTGTCGTAAAGATCCCTTTCTGATCCAATAGTCTATCAACAGAGCTCACTACGGCACCATTATAGACATAGACCCTTGGCGTAGGTTCAGTAGGACGTGGAGTTTTCGCTCTAATATGAGAGTCGAGATTCTTCCATTCCATAATATTCTTTTCAAATTGTTCAATAAGACCTTTAAAGTCCGCTTGATCATCATCTAGAAGTTTTTGAAAATCTTGAAACGGTTTTGTAAAAGTTTTAGCATCAACATTTTGAAATGGGATTCTCTCATCTGTGATTAATTGAATCTTACAATTTTGTTTCTTATCGAAATGTTCTCTTACTAAACTCAAGGCACAAAGATTAAACTCACCAGTTCCAATGAATGTTATCACTGAAGTTTTGTCACTAACCTTTTCAATCCCCTTTAGAACTTCTCTTCCATAGAAGAGATCTTCCCCAGGTTTTAAGGCCTGCTCATTTAGTGCATAGGATTTCGATGCTCCCATTGGGGCTGGTTGATTTAAATCACCACTAGCATCGATAACAAGATCAAAATCTTCAAATGATTCGATAGAGTTTTTTAACGATTCAACAACGTCCTTACCAAGCTTTTCAAAAACCTCAGCATTTTCAGCTCTTTGTTTTTCAACTTGCTCTGTTGCATCAATCTGATAAACAACACGGAAAAGATCTGCTAGGCGAGAGCGATCAATTAGTTGAGTCTCTGGTCTAAGAAACCTCTTGTGAACTCTCTTGACTCTCCCATCTTTTACAAGACCGAGCTGTCTCAATTGATGCCCAATATGGTTAAGATATTTTAAGTAAGAGCTACCAGTGTTAATCTCTTCTTGAAATCCAGAGAACCCACGGCCTTGCTCACTTGCAAGATCACTCCAGTTCTTATTTAGGAGTTCCATATGGTTTTCAAATCTTAAAAGAGCTCCACCCCAGGCTTCACTCGAAGAAAAGATTTTTATTGAGGCACCTAATTGATAAAAATAGACTGCCGCCTCTAGAGCGAGGGGACCGCTTCCAATAATCGCTAATTTCATGTGTTTTTACTTATCATGAAAAATATAAAAAGGGGAAGATTAAGCTTCCCCTTCTCTATTAACTTTCAAATAGTTAGCTGACTTTTATAAAAAGAATGCTCTCGAGTCACCTCTGTCAATAACAGAGTGCTCTGCGAAAGAGTACATAAAGTTAATAAACTCTTCCATCGCTTTGAATGTAGGCATAGATTTATCAAACTCACACCCATAGTGCATATAAGTCGTTCCATCATCTGCCTTAAACTCATTTCCGTAACGAACGTTTACGATCACAGGAATAAATGAATGCTTAGTGAAGTACATTCTCATCTTTACTTCATGACCTTCTGGTAATTTCTTATCAGATTTACCATTCCAAGGAATTTGGAAAAGGCAACCATCATGTGAAATATCAACAAGTGATACAGGGTATACTGTTTCATCCGCATCAATCACTGTATAAGCACCTAAGAGGTTTTGAAAAAGAAGTCTTTCAAAAGATCTTCTCTTCTTTTCGATATTTTCGCTTCTCTTAGCTTGAAAATTTATTACTTTACCTTCATCAGACATTTGTACTCCTTAATAAGAACAAACTGAGTGTTAATCTCACTAAGTCTTATCGTTCAAATGAATGATTTCTTGATAAAAAAGAGGCCCGAATACTTGAGCGGCAAGTAATTCTATATTTAATAATTTTAGCTAGTTATACTTCTTTTTCTTCTTCCAAAAAGGAGTTGAAGAGATTTCGTCAAAGAAGAGATGATAACTTTCAAGCCTTGAGTGATAAATTAGCCCATCCTCAGATTCTTCGATATCGTACTCAGGAGTATAGAATTGGCATCCCCTATTATCAGGATAATGATTACAATCCATAAACTCACACTTTAGAGCGACTTTCTCAAGGTCCGGAAAGTAACGAATTAATTCTTCAGGATCGATATCGTCCAGAGAAAAAGAGCGAATACCAGGAGAATCGATAAGATAGAAATCTCCACAGTCTACAATTTCAGACCAAGTCGTCGTGTGAGATCCCTTTCCGGCCCTTCCGACCTTCTTTGTCTTCAGTTCAACTTCTCCATCCGAAAGTGCTGTGATAGTTTGGCTCTTTCCAACACCAGATTGGCCCACAAAAATTGCCGTCGATCCCTTAAGAGTCCTTTTAAAATCTTCGAGACCCTTTTCAAGATAACGAGGCTTATAATCTGGCTTTAAAGCTGATATTTCGAAAGTCTCAATTCCTAAGAAATGAAGTCTTTCTACTTCATACTCTATATCCATTTGATCTTCGTTATACTTATCCATCTTATTAAAGACGACAATTGGCCTTAGCCCCCATTGATAAGCTCGGACTAAGAAACGATCGATGATCCCACGCTTAAACTTCGGCTTATGCACAGAAGAAAGAATGACGAGGTAATCACAATTAGAGGCGGTGACCTTCTTCTTCGACTCACGTACGAGAATTCTAAAAATCTCATTCTTACGCTCAAGCATTTGCTTAATCACGTACTCTTGCGTTTCTTCAATTTGATCAACCATGACGTGATCACCAACAACGAGAGTCTCTCCTTTTTTTAGAAGATTCCCAAGTGCCGTGGCCTTGATGATTTCTTTTGAATCAACGAGAACACAATCAAATTCTCTTTGATGTGAACGAATGATTTTAGCTTCTCTCATTATTCTCCAAATCGCTCAAAAGTCCCATATAGCCGATAGGAAAGAAAGTTCCATCGGGGTCCATTTGAGCCTTTAATTTTTTAAATGTATTTACCACTTCCAAGGGATAAAACCTAGAAATATATTTTCGCTTTATCAGTCCAATTCCATGCTCTGCAAATGGACTTCCCTTTAACTTTAATATCTTATCGTAGAATTTTTCTAGAAGTTGATCAACCCTCTCTACTTGTTCATGACGTGGGAGGAAGTTGAAATGCAAGTGACAATCACCAAGATGTCCAAAGAGAACGTAATCAATTCCTTCACAGGCCATCTCACGATAGATCTGTAATAACTGAGAGAAGTTCTCTATTCGTACTTGTGCATCCGTTCCCTTTTTCACTAGTTGATGATGAGAAATATACTCATTAACCCCTCGTGGAATCGAAACTCGAAAATCAAAGAACTTCTTCTCATCAAGAATGACAACATCCTCTAATACTAACGCTGGAAACTGAGTACTTAAATCCTCAACGAACCCTTCTAATGCGAGATCAGAGACTTCAAATACAATATAGTCACTTTGAGAAAACTGATTCTGACATGCCAGTGCCAGGCACTTTTGATCAAAGAATTCAAACGAGAGGATCTCCTCTTTATTCTTTGCAAATTCGATATACTCAATTATCTCATGACTATCAATCCATGACTGAGTCGGGATATGAATGAAACTCGTTGGAACTAATTCATAGGTTCTAAATTTGGCCGAAGTTATGACTCCCAACTGTCCTTCCGTTCCAATCATCAAATCGCTCTCAACTTCAAAGCGAGGAAAAGGAGCATTCTTAAAACCAGCATAAACTTGATAAGCTTCTTGATAACTCTCGAACCCTACATCAAGTGAGCTTGTCGACAATAAAGTTTTCTCATTTGCCTGATAATCTAAATAATTAATTTCTAGCACTTGATCTCTAACAGTCCCTAGAGAAAAGCAGCGCTCACCTGTAGCAGAAGTCGCAAGGCCCGATAAAACCAAGGCACTCTGATCAGTTGGCCAACAACCAATTTCTCGTCCCTTCTGATGAAGAAACTGTCTTAACTCTTGCCAAGAAATAGCTCCTTGAACTTCGACAGTCCCCTCCTCGTCCAAAGAAAGACGAGTAGGCATAAGCGAGAGATCCACAATTCGAGCAATTCCCGAAACACCTTCTAGCAAACGATCAAAGGGAATAACCGTAGAAGTCTTTGAACCAGAGAACAAAATAGGCGACCCCTCTAAAATAATTTTTTTGAGAGTGCTCAAATCCTTTGGTGTTTGTATTTCTAAAGACATAGCTCACTTTAACACGGAGTAAAAAAGAATGGGTACTTTTTTCAAAATACGATTGACATTTAGGCCTTAAGCCATTAATTTAAGTGAACCAAAATGACTTACGCACTCGTAGCTCAGCTGGATAGAGCATCCGCCTTCTAAGCGGACGGTCTCAGGTTCGAATCCTGACGAGTGCGCCATATTTTTCTTTATTTCGATCAGCTTTATTAGCTGATTTTTTTTTACCTATTTCATTTCTCAATATGTGTTTTCGACTTCCAAG
>NZ_AUNJ01000018.1 GCF_000447775.1 Bacteriovorax sp. DB6_IX | reverse complement strand
CNGATTTCAAGACTTCTAATCTTCATAACAAGGTACCAGTATCTTTTTCTTATGAGTCATGTGTCATTTAACGCAACTCTCATAAGAAAAAGATACTGGTACCTGAATACCTGAATAAAAAAAGGGAGCTCGAAAGCTCCCCTTTTGTATTTCTAAATTTCTTAAAAGAATTAGAAAGAGTAAGTCATACCAACTCTTGTAAGTAGGTTATCTGTTGAAAGAACACCTTGCTTAGCTTGAGTAGTAGCAGCTCTTGAAGCAGCTGTAGTTCCTACGAAACCGTCAATAGTAAGCTTACCAAAGATGAAAGATGCACCAGCGTTAACTGTAGTTGAGTTAGCGATAGTTGTTTCACCGTCAGTAGTTGAACCATTGTAAGAAGCAAGAGCTAGGTTCTGAAGTGAACCACCTGTTCCAGCTAGAGGGATAGAACTTAGGTTCTTAGACTCTGCTGTACCAATAATGTTGTGAGAGATCGACCCTCTTAGAACTAACCAAGAAGTTGCTTTTCCTTCATAACCAATGATAACAGGTAGAACTGTGTTGTTTAGCTCAGCTTTACCAGCTGTGTAATCAAGCTCAACATCTAGTTTCGTGAACTGAGTTCTTACGAAAACAGAATCTGTCGCGTTGATTTTGTGAGTATGTCCAGCACCAAGATCGATTCTTGTGAATCCACCATCTGTTTTAGTTCCAGAAAGTGTTTGTTCCCAATCAAATTTCTTAAATGCTGCGTGGTACTTCACGTTACCCATTGTATAAGATCCACCAAGTTGAAACCCTAGCTTTCCTTCGAATTTCGGATCACCAGTGTGGTTCTTGTCTTCTGATTCAGACTTAAGAGAGATATTTGCAAAACCTTCCCACTTATCAGTGTGAGCACCAAGTCTTAGTGCCATTGCTGAGTCTTCCGCGTTGTCAGAAGCATCTCTTTCGTCTTTAGACTTAGAGTATAGGAAGTTAGCTCCCCACTTAACACCTTGACCACCAGCGATGAATAGATCAACTTGATTGTCAGAAGTTTGTAGGTATTGTCCTGTTGCATTTGAAGCAAGGATTCTTAGGAAAGAAGAAACATTTGACTCATTCCCCAGGTAAGCACCATAAACGAAGTCACCAGACTTTGTTAAAAAACCACCCATTGCTTTTGCATCTGAATCTTGATCTAGAGAAGCTCCTCCAGAACCTGCACCATCATCACCCCACTCAAGCATAACCATATCAGCATACTCGTTTGCGTAAGATGCGTTAGTAAAGATGTATCTATCATCCATTGTGAAGTAGTTATCTTCAACTTCGTCACCTAGAGATAGGATTCTAGCTTTTGTAGCGTATACGCTTGTTGAAAATGCACTTAGCGCCGCTGCTGTTAGTAATATCTTTTTCATATTAATTACTCCTTAAATTAGAATTAGAACCAGTAGTGTACTGCAACTCTTGTCATTAGGTTATCTGTAGCTAGAGAACCTTTCTCAGAGTTGATTGTTCCTGTTCTTGATGCATCAGTTGTTCCGATAACACCATCAACCATTAGCTTACCAAAAGTAAGAGTCGCACCAGCATTTACGTTAGTAGTGTTAGTATCAGTTGATTTTCCAGTCCCTTTAGTTTCAGTTTCACCAATAACAACGTTTTGGCTTACAGAAGCTCTAAGAGTTAGCCAAGAAGTCGCTTCAGTTTCGAAACCAACAGTTAGTGGAAGTGACTTAGTCTTAACTTCTGTCTTAGCAACTGAATCTTCGTTTTTGAAGTTTGTGAATCTTAGGTCCATGAACATTTTAGCAGTTTTAGAAATTTCTCTTTCTTTAGCTACACCAATTGTCATAGTTGTCTTTTCAACTTCGTTTTCTTTTGTTCCAGCATTTTTGTGCTCATAACCATTCTTGTCGTAATCTACGTAGAAAGTCATGTCATTCATTGAGTAAGAACCACCAACTTGAAGTCCCATATCAGCTTCGAATGCGTCGTTAGCTACTGTAGCACCTTTTGACTCATCCTTAAGAAGAAGGTTTGCGTAAGCTTCGATGTTATTCTTAACGATACCTAGACCAAGTCCAAGAACGTCATTTTCTTTCTTGATTCCACCTGTTGGCTCATCTTTAGAAGAAGCATATTGAACTCTTGCTCCCCACTGAAGACCCATGTCACCAGCAAAGAAAAGCTCAATATTGTTGTCAGCACTTCTGAAGTTTGCATCTTCAGTAGTTCTATCAGTGTTGTTAAGGTTAGACTCGTTACCGAAGTAAAGTCCGTAAGCCATAGATCCTGACTTTCTAAAGAAACCACCTTCAGCGTGAGCATTTGCTTCTGAATCAGCAGCGTTATCAGCATCACCCCATTCAGTAACAACGTAGTTGTTCATTGTGTTTAGTTTTGCAGGGTTAAGGAATACGCTTCTAGTGTCATCTAAAAAGAATGAACCAGATGTGTCTTGTCCAAGTGCCTGAAGTCTTGCTTTTGTAGCGAATGCAGACGTTGAAAGAACTGCAAGTCCCGCTGCAACCATGAGATGTTTTTTCATCATTACTCTCCTTGATTAAAAACAGATATTTAAATCTGCATCTCTCGTTTGTTTTTATCTAATAAAAAAAACTTATTATTTTACTGTAATTAAAATTGTCTGGGCCTAGAGCGTTTTTGTCAACACCTTGAAATGGCCCAGAATAGCTTAAAAAGGGATT
>NZ_AUNJ01000017.1 GCF_000447775.1 Bacteriovorax sp. DB6_IX | reverse complement strand
CCATACAGATTTTTATCTAACTTTCCTGATGAGAGGTTTTTCTATTTACTAAAAAATCTATTATCAGTCGAGCTCAATAGAGTTAAGAGTTAGAATCGCAAAGATTCTTAAAAATCTTGATGATGAAAGGGGCGTTGAAATTTTAAAGAAGTTAACTTGTGATACTGATTTCTTTGTTCGTAATGAAGCGTGTTATTCTCTTGTTGAGCTTAAGAATAGTTCTGGAAATCATTATTTGAGAGATATCTTTGAAGATCCGGGGCATCCTAGTCATAAAATTATAAATAATATCTACTCCTTGAGAGCATTTGAGGAGGTCGCATGAATCAGTTTACTGAACTGTTAAACCAAGCACACTCATATTTTTCCGGTTTGCTTAACCCTTTTGCGCTGGAGGCTCTTCATATTTTTGAATTAG
>NZ_AUNJ01000016.1 GCF_000447775.1 Bacteriovorax sp. DB6_IX | reverse complement strand
AATATTTAATAGTAATTGGTCCAGAAGGTGGCCTTTCTAACTCTGAGGAAGATTATATTCTATCGCAAGAGAATGCCCATTCTTTAAAAATTGATACCCCTATTTTGAGACACCAAATGCTGTTTCTGCTGTGGTCGGTTACATCCACGGAAAATTTGCCGCATTATGATAATTGTGTCATCCTAAAGTAGAACGGAGTCATTATGGATTTAAGGCAGAAT
>NZ_AUNJ01000015.1 GCF_000447775.1 Bacteriovorax sp. DB6_IX | reverse complement strand
TTCGAATAAAAGTTGTTGATCGTCAAGCAGCAAGTTGGATTTTCTGTCTCCATGGTTTAGGTGAACATCTTGATCGTCATACCTATGTAGAATCACTTCTTGGAAAGCAATTCAACTATGTTTTTCTCGATCACCGTGGACATGGAATGAGCGGAGGGAAGAGGGCCTATATTGACTCTTTTGAAACCTTTGCCAAAGATCTGAGGGAAGTCATTCTCTCTTGTCTCGAAAAATTTAATATTACTGAATATGGAATTTATGCCCATTCGATGGGCAGTCTTGTCGCCTGTGATTTCTATAAGAACTTTTCAAAAGATATTCTAAGGCCAAGCGCGATATTTCTCTCTTCTCCTGCTGTTGGTTTCCCTGGACTTGGGAAGGTTTTAGGACTCTCGGGAGCCTCGTTAACGGGCCTGATCAAAGATCTGCCAATGAGTTTTGATATCGATGCGGATAATGATCAAGATCGCTATTCTCATGATGCTAAGGCCCTCTATGATCTTATGAAAGATCCTCTTGTTAATCAGCATACAGAATCGAAATTAATGATGGAGATCGTCCATCGTGCCAATGAAGTTTTTGAAACGGCAATTGATTTCCAGTGTCCAGTTAGTGCTGTTGTTGCAAGTTCTGATAAGGTGGTTTGTCCTCATGCGGCCATCGAGTACTTTACAAATAAAGAATTTATTGAAGAATTGGTCATCGTTCCCGGTGGCTATCACGAACTCTTTGTTGAGATAGAAAAGTTCAAAGCTCCTTTTATGAGGACACTCAAAGCTTTCTTTGAGGCCCGTTTGAGTGTGACAAAATCTAGTGACGTTGAGTTCAGCTCTCCTGTTGCGGCAGCGAAGGCCTCAGAACTTACTATTTAAGTCTCTTATCTTGATTAAAATTTTCAAATGCGGTTAGTATTTTGACCATTGGTAGAAGTGACATCACTCTATTTAAATCAACGCCACAAACGGCCTTATTCTCATTATTAAAATAGGGCTCATCAATGAAGTTACCCTTTATAGCGCCGACATAGTCAGATTGCGAAATATTAATTTTCTCCTTTCTTAGTTCATCAATAATTCCCTGAATATTTACGGTAGGGTGTAAAGTTGGATAAGGAACGGCCTCGTGCTTCTTTCTTATTCCATCAAGAAGATGAATACAGTTTTCACTAACATGTAACTTCTTATCATCCTGAAGGTGCCTCTCTTTATTTAGAAAGATGATGGCCTTTTTAAAAATCTCAACATCATTCGTGTAGATAAGTTTAAGCTGTCCTTCTTTATCTGGCTTTCTTTGAATTAAATTTAAGTTCTCCAATATTTTTATAAACTCCTTAATCTTGACCTCACTAAAGCTGAATATATCATGTGAGAACAAGTCTAATGTTGACTCGTGAATCGTTGACTCATTTCCTTGTTGATCTGCCTGACATTTGAAGGCCATATAGAAGACGCTAAAGAGGCGGATAACTTCAATCTCTTTAAAAAAATTGTAAACGCCCCCGGCCCGGAGTTCGTTATAATCCATACTCACTGAGTTTGACTCAAAGGCCTTAACTTTAGTATTTTGAATATTGAGTCGAGAGGTGAGTGTATTGAGTATTGTTTGAAACCATGGATTAAGTTTATCATAGGCGTTCTTGAAGGCATCAAAACTGACTTCATATAATTCAGTAGAGACAATCGCTTCGGCAGAGGCATTTCTACGATTCTTATTATTTTCAAAGAGTGCCATTTCGCCAACCAGTTCACCTTGATGGAGAACGGCCAGCTCTATATAGCCCTTTCCCTTGGGACGAAAGATTCGAATCATCCCAGATTTAATGATGTAGAGATTTTCTGCCGGCTCATTCTCTCTAAAGAGCATTTCATTTGGCTTAAGAAAAATTGTCTTTGACGAATTTGGCATGAAATCCTCCTTCTTAGGAACTCTTCACGCTCAATTATTGTCATTTTCAAGGATAAACCTTAACAAATTCAGGGTAAATTATGGGGGATTCTTGATGTTCGCTCTCTGGCCGCTTTAGCGCCAGTAGAAACCAAACCATAGTCTCGTACTTGATTCTGAGGCCGAGTGTTGTTCAACTGAAAATGTAAAACCAGAGTTTTTAAACATTTGAAGATCAATACCTGCACCCATTCCAAAGCCTGAGTCTGTTCGTGATTTCTTGGCCATGCTTCCAAAGCCAATTTTTCCTTCGGCAAAGAGAAATGGTTGTCCAGGTGTTTTTCGACCCATATAGGCCAGAGGATAAATATAAGGACCAAGAGTAAAGTCTCCCTGAGAGAAACTATTTGAGCCACTTTGATAGGTGAATGCTGTATTGAGGCGGAACATTGTCTTTGGAGTTGTTGAAAGCCCAAAGCGCACCAGGGTGGCCGTTCCTGATCTCTCTTCGCCATCATCCGCTGTATCCTGACCTATATTGAAGTTAAATTGAAACTTATTGGCCATTGTTGGTGTTGAGAGAAGAATGAATGTCATCAATAGGAGCTTTTTCATACGTTCAATTCTACCTCGAACTTGACGGTCTCTGTAAGCCTAGGGAAGATATTACTACTATGTTTAAGTCAGTTTTATCTTATCTTCAAATCTCGGCGTTAGGGATGTTTGGAATACTTCTATTTGCTTACCTCATGCTTCCGTCTTTGGAGAATCTTAAGGGAAAGTGTTTCTATTATTCTAGTCAGGGTTTTTCTCGTGAACTTAAGCAAGGAAGACTCTTTTTCTTTAAAGTCGATTCAAATGATATTCTTCGCTACCATGTTGATTACTATGAGATTAACTTTAGTAAGGATAAGCTGATAACTAAGCTGACTAAGAAGAAGAGCGGAACTTTGAGCTATCTTTTTCAAAGACAAGGTCATGAAGAATTTCAATGCCCTCGTGAGTTAGGTGAAGAGATTAAATTATAAGGAAATTAAAGATGAAGAAAATAGTGATTCACAGTGCTGGAGGATATGAAAAACTTAAGCTTGAAGAGCACCCTGATCTCAAATGTCAGGTCAATCAAGTAAAGGTTAAAGTTCAGTATAGTGGTATTAATTATGCCGATATTTGTATACGCTGGGGAATTTATGAATCGGCAAAACAATATGTGGGCTGGCCAATTACTCCAGGTTTTGAGTTCTCTGGTATTGTAGAAGAAGTTGGCGCCGAGGTTTCAAAGTTTAAAGTTGGTGATGCTGTCTTTGGTGTTACTCTCTTTGATGCTTACGCAAATCAGGTTGTTGTCGAAGAGGGCTTCCTCTTTAAAAAGCCAGAGGCCTTAAGTTTTGCACAGGCCGCTTGTTTTCCAGCGGTCTTTCTTACGGCCTATCATGGTCTCTTTCAAAACTTTGTCTTTAGAAAAAAGTCCAAGGTTCTTATTCATTCTGCGGCTGGAGGGGTGGGAAGTGCTTTGGTTCAACTCGCAAAATGGCATGACTGTGAGGTTACTGGTGTTATTGGAAGCTCACATAAGAAGGATCATCTCCTAAGTCTTGGCTGCGATCATATTATTGATAAGTCTCAAGAAGACCTTTGGCAAAGAGCGAAGCAAATTAGCTCGCAGGGATATGATGTTATCCTCGATGCCAATGGAGTTAAAACTCTCAAAGAAAGTTTCAATCATCTTCGCCCAACAGGAAAGCTTGTGGTCTATGGGTTCCATACGATGCTTCCAAAGAGTGGTTCTGGTTCTGGACGTTTAAACTTCTTAAGCTTGGTTTGGAATTATCTAAAAACACCGCGCTTTAACCCCATTGATCTGACTTCTGCCAACAAAAGTATTATGGCCTTCAACTTATCCTTTCTCTTTGAGCACCGAGAAATCTTAGATGAGGCGATGGTCACACTTTTGGCACTTGTTGAGCAAGGGGTCATTAAGGGACATCCTATTAGTGAGTTTGATGCAGAGCATGTCGCACAGGCCCATGAACTCATTGAATCGGGGAATTCTGTCGGTAAGATCGCGATAAAGTGGAATTAGAAAACAGAAATTGTGGACTTTTCACACTTTCTTGCATAAAAAACTCTCAACAACACAAACACAATAATTTATTGAGAGGGTCTTATGCTTCAGAGTTTTCTGAATACTTCTGTCTTCATCTTTTTTACAGCGCTAATTTCACTAACGACTCCGGCCGCTAATGCCGCTGAGCATAAGTGTGTTCCTCTAAGAGGAATGAGTTGTGCTTTTGATTATAAGCTTAACTGTCCGGTAGGTTTTCAAGATGGTTGTGAAACAGGAGAGTCGGCGTATCATATTTGCCTACCACAGTCCGGTCCTGAGTGTGGTTTTGAAGTGGCCACTTTTTGTCCCGAGGGATTTATTAATGGTTGCTTCTTTGGAGAGTCCGCCTCTCATCGCTGTGTACCTATAACTGGTCCATCATGTGAGGTTGAGATTTCGATCTCATGTCCACTGGGATTTGTGGATCTGTGCTCATTAGATGTTTAGAGATATTCATAGAGATAATCGCAAGGAAGTCCCACGACTTTCTTTGAATCTTAAAACGGAGAGTGGTATATTAGAAGTATTCGTTCCACGTTTTAGGAGTTTAAAATAAAATGAGTGCCTTAATCATCTTCATTGTATTGGCAGTTGGAGTTTCATTTCTTTGTTCAATCCTTGAAGCTGTTATTCTAAGTATCAGTCCAGGTTATCTTGAATCACTGAAGCATAGTTCTCCAGCAGTATATAATAGGCTTAGGCCATTAAGAGATAATATTGAAAGACCTCTGGCCGCAATTTTGAGTTTAAATACTGTGGCCCATACTATTGGGGCAACAGGAGCAGGTGCTCAGGCACAAGAAATTTTTGGCGATGAACTCTTCACGCTCTTCTCTGTGATTTTAACACTGATCATTCTCATTTTTTCTGAGATTATTCCCAAGTCAATTGGTGCCAGATATTGGAAAGCTCTTTCTCCATTTTCTGCACGAGTGCTGCCTATTCTTGTCGTCATTACTCTGCCACTTGTTTGGATTAGTGAGAAGATTTCTTTGCTTTTAAAAGGCGATGATGAAGAGAAGATTACTCGTGATGAGTTTAGTGCTATCGCTGAAATTGGCCTCAAAGACGGTGCCATTCATAAAGAAGAATACGAAACATTTAAAAGTTTACTTCAATTCCCTGATCAACCAATTGGTTCAATTGTAAAGCTTATTGAAAATGCTGTGACAGTGAGGGCCTTCCACACTATTGAAGAAGTATTTCAACTCTGTGAGAAAGAGAGGTATTCTCGTTATCCAGTCATTGGTGATCATGAAGATGATGTTAGAGGCTACATCCTTAGAACCTCAGTTCTCTCATCGATTGCAAGAGGTGAGCGACCAACAGTGGAAGATATTACCGTTCCAATGCTTCATGTGACAGAAGATATCCCTATTAGAAATGTCTTTAAAAAATTGATAAAGCGTCAAGAGCATATGGCCGGTGTTATAAAAGAAGACTCTTCATTCTTAGGAGTCGTAACTTTAGAAGATATTATCGAAACAATTCTAGGTCTTGATATTAAGGATGAAACGGATGAGGAAGAGGACGTTTAGTCCTCTTTCCAATTCATATAGAGCTCGTCTAATGTCGTCTTGAGTTTTCTCAATTCATCAATATTCATTTCTGTTGAACAGGCTATCTTGGCAGGAACCTCTAGTGCTCTGTGCTTAAGATTAATCCCTTCATCTGTTAGAGCGATGAGAACAATTCTTTCATCTTCTTTTGAGCGCTTCTTTTGGACAAGCCCCTTGGCAATGAGTCTCTTAAGAAGGGGAGTTAGCGTTCCTGAATCGAGACTAAGCTTTTGACCAAGCTCTTTAACTGAGAGATTTTGATTTTCCCAAATAACCATCATGGCCAAATACTGAGGATAGGTGAGATCTATCTCATCTAAAATGGGACGATACTTGGCAACCATCAGCTTGCTTAGTCTATAGAGACTAAAGCAAAGCTGATTGTCTAATTTTAATTGGCCTTGATCCATTAAAGTAGTTCCTCAATATCTTTTTCAAGTTCGTTTGGTTTAACTTGAGGAGCGTATCTCTTGACTGGTTCACCATTTTTATCAATGAGAAATTTCGTAAAGTTCCATTTGATATTTTGTGAACCAAGTAGGCCAGGCCTTTCCTTTTTCAGGTAATCATAAAGAGGGTGAGTGTTTTCTCCGTTAACATCAATCTTATCAAAGATTGGAAAACTGACGTTGAATTTTAGATCACAAAACTCTGCAATCTCATTTGATTCTCCTGGCTCTTGCTTTCCAAACTGATTACATGGAAAGGCCAGTACCTCAAGTTTTCCCTCATACTTCTTGTAAAGTTCTTGAAGTCCTGCGTACTGTGGTGTGAATCCGCACTTACTTGCAGTATTGACGATAAGAATGACCTTATCTTTAAACTCTGAGAGCTCGCGCTCCTTACCTGTGATATCTATTGCTTTAAAATGGTGAATACCCATATTGATCTCCTTGTTAGGAAGAATATAGCAGATATTTAGATTGTGCACAATCTAATTTTGTAAAATTAATTATTCAACTTCCAATCATAATTATTCCAGCTACTTGGAATATCTCCTGAGATAATTCTTTGCTGAATACTTTTATCTTGAACGATTCGCTTCGCTACAAAGTGGAGGTAGGATTGATACTTATTCTTGAAGTCATCACCATACCACTTAAAAATTTTTGACAAGTAAAGGCGCTTCTTAGTGAGGCGGTTTTCATTCTGATCAGTAATAAAGAGGATGGCCTGCTCTTCTAAAAGCTTGTCTAAATTCTTATCTGTATAGGCCTGTGTCGCTAGAGGAGGACAGCCAAGTGAGGCACAGACTACGGCAAAATGAATGCGAGGCTCATCAAAGTTCTTTCTTATATACTCATGCTCTATCTGATCAAGATGAGTTTTCTTTCCAAAGAGCGTGAAGAATCTCTTCTTCCATGGAGAGCTAAAGAAGCTTCCTATATCTTTAATAGAGTCCACAGGGTAGTGATTGAGAATGAGCTTGATTGTAAAAGCGTTGTAACTATTAATGAGAAAGGCCAGTCTTTGTGGCTTGGTGAATTGGTCGAATTCTTCTTTCTTTAATTCGGAAAACTCTCTGAGGGTGTCATTTAAGATCTTTGGGTTCTTTGAGAGCTCTTGGTAATTAAAAAGCGTCTGCTTAGCTTCAACTCGTAGGTATTTTTTTAGTATCAAGTTCCAATGACTATATTGATGATCAAAGGCCATCACCTGATTGGTCATAAAGATTGTGAGTATTAGCAGTATATTTCTCATATTAGTATTCTCCCATAATATTGAAGAGCTGACTTAATTTAGTGGTGAATTTGACAAAAAAGTGACAATCTAAAATATTTACCTGAGTCCATTATTTGGGTAGAATTGAGAGGATGAAAAATTTTAGTGATCCTGATTTCTTAGAAAAAGTAAAGGCCCTTGATAATGAGGCCCTCTCACATTTGATCGATAGCTACACCGATCACTTATATAAGGCCGGACTTGGCCAAGGGCTAAGCCCTGAAATAGCACAAGATGTCACGGCCAATACTTGGACGACTTTTATTGAAGTTGTCCCTCGTTTTGAGGGAAGAAGTCATATTAGAACATTCCTCTTTGGGATCTTCTACAATAAAGTCTCTGAAATGAGACGAGCTAATTTTAAGTATGACAAGACTGATCCTATAGAAGAGGCCCTCGAATCTTCCTTTGCTCCAGATGGGCATTGGGCCAAGGAATGGGCCGATCCTGAAAAGAGTTTAAGCTCATCAGAGATGTTAAAAATTATACAGATTTGTATGGATCACCTGCCTGAAGTGCAACGTAGTGCTTTCTACCTTAAGCATGTTGAAGGTGAGGAAACAGACTCAATTCTTGATATTTTAAACCTCACCAATGTGAACTTTCGCCAGATTATTTTTCGAGCAAAGAATAGAATTAGAAATTGTGTTGAAAGAGCGCTGGCCTAATCAGCAGTGCTATTGATTCCATGCTTATGAACTTCGACTAGTCTTTCATTCTGGTAATGATAACAATTCCCATCTGTTCGCATCTCAATATAGCCTTTGAAATAGCGTGGTGTCTCTTCGCCTTCAGTCGTTAGGGCAAGAGCACTTGCTGAGATTGCTGCAACATTATTATAGTTGCTCGTGACGTAGCTTATATCATAAGCCGTTACTTCTCTTTTGACTTCACTAGCACTAAGAGTTGGTTGCATAACACTTGGAATAACTGAAGACGTTGTATGCTTAAGACCGATCATATGCCCTAGTTCATGGAGAACGACAGAGGGGAGGTCATAGTTATAGCTATTGCTTGTATCGTTAGTAAAAGTGTAGTCGCGATAATTCATAATGATATCGGCATGACTTAGCTTTATATAGCTTCCCTTGTACTCACCAAGATATGAGGTTACGGCCAGAACTCCTGAGCCAATATATGAGAACCAATTTGTACTCTTGTAAATTCCAATTTCTCCATCGAGATAGCTATCGAGATTGGTATAATTAAGATTTGTTCTTGAGTGAGTTGAACTAATATTGAAGTAAGTTCGTGCAGGATCGGCCTCATTCCACTGCTTTTCCATTTGTTCGATAAGGTTGTGGCCATCGGAGTCATCTCCCTCACCACTAACTTCAGCAAGCATCGTATCACCAATATAGACTGTGAGGGGAAGGTTGGCCCCATCCCACTTCATTGGTAGCTTACTCGTTTCTGCTACTGGGTCTGTCGAGATATTATCTGTCCCATTTTTTTGAGCATTACACGAGATAAGTGTTGTAAGTATAAGTGATAATAATAGTATGCTTTTCATTATTCCCCATTTACCTATAGGCATATTCTAAGCTCGCTTCGGCATTTTTGAGGGGAAAATTACTAAAAAAATAGGGGCCGTATAAGCCCCCGTTTTTATTTCTAAATTTAGTATAAATAATTTAGTGATTTGATCGTCTATTTTTTAGACTTCTCGTGATCAGCAAGAAATTGTGCCAGTCCAATATCAGTCATTGGGTGGTGGAATAGTTGCTTGATAACCTTGAAAGGCATTGTTGAAACATCTGCTCCGATAAGAGAAGCTTGCTTAACGTGATCAGCATGTCTTACAGAAGCGGCTAGAATTTGAGTTGTGAACCCGTACATATCATACATATGTCTAATTTCTTGGATCAGTCCCATTCCATCAACACCGATGTCATCAAGTCTTCCAATAAATGGAGAGATATAAGTTGCTCCATTCTTGGCCGCTAGGAGTGCTTGGTTTGAGCTGAAGCAAAGAGTGACATTTGTCTTGATTCCATTTTCAGAAAACCACTTACAAGCAGCAATTCCATCTTCAGTAAGTGGAAGCTTAATAACGACGTTGTCGTGAATCTTAGCAAGTTCTTTACCTTCTTTGATCATACCATCTTTGTCTGTTGCGATAACTTCCGCAGAGATAGGACCGTCGATAATCTCACAGATATCTTTAATAACTTCTTCTTGTGTTCTTCCTGTTTTTGCGATGATTGAAGGGTTTGTCGTTACACCATCGATAATTCCCCATTCGCTGGCCGCTTTAATTTCTTCAATATCACCTGTATCAATAAAAAAATCCATATTTTCTCCCTTAATTAAGATGCAAAATTCCTATCAAAGGTAGCACGGAGCCCGTTTAGGTGACAAGTTTTTCATGGCTGGACAAGCACATGATATGGGGCATAATAGAAGTATGAAGTTCTTAATCATCGCATTAATTTACTCAGTTACTTGGGCCAATACTGCTCAAATCGTCACTAAGCAGGAGACGTTAAATACTAGTAACTTTCCAAAGTTTGATGATTACGCGAACTATCATAAGACAAAGGGACTGGACTCTTTCTACGACCCAAATATTGATTACTCAAAATTTTCTGGTCGTGTTAGTGATAAGTCTAGTGATGCAACAATTCTCAAGATTCAGGTCGAATCATTAAATACAAAATTCTTTAAGGCATCTGATCCTCTTAAGTTTTGGGTGACAAAGAAAAGAGAAGAGGAGCCTTGTCAGGGTAATATTCGCGCTATTGAAAAAGGTTATCTTACTCTCTATGTCAAGAATCTCTATCCATGTTGGGGACCTTCTCATACGTTTAGACGAGGAACGATCTTAGTCTTTAAATCTGATCGTCTGGCCAAGAGAATTCAAACTGCTTCTCGCTATCGTGTCGCTCTTCTTGCGAAGAAGAGGGACTTTCTCTATCAGCTTAATCGTGTGAACAAATTTGTCTGGGGCTTTAGACAGGAACAAGTCGATTTGGCCGCACAATATGATAAGCAAATTCTTGAATTACAGAAGAAGAAAGAGCAGGCCCTTAACCTGTTACTGGCCAAGAAGAAAGATCAAATTAAGATTCAAAAAGAGTTGATCTATCGCCTCGACGAGTTAGATCAAGACCTAACTTTTTATCGAGTTGAAAAAGACGAACTTTATACGGATCGTTGGCACTTAGATCAAGACGCAGGAGTTCCTGTTTATAAGAAGCCAGCACCTTTAAAAGTCGAGTAGACTTAAGAAAAGTTTGTGACGTCCTTATAGGCCTGTTCTATAAAATCATCAGTAAAAACATTCTGACTAAGGTGATCCTTGTATAATTTTAAAGAGTATGAAGGGGAAACTCCAAGCCATTCTTTAATGATTGTTCCGTTGATTTCTTTATGAAGCCAAGTGAAAATACAAGATTGCCTCAGGGATTTTGGGGTAATCTCCATCACGAGCTTCTTTCTCCAACTATCGAAGATGAGCTCAATACCTCTTGCAGAGATTCCGCCTGAGAGGATTTTATGAGCATTTGCATTGAAGAATATTTCACTGAATTCAATTGTGTGACTTGATTTTACTTTGTTGAGTAGGTTGAGATATCTCTCATAGACCTGTTGAAAGAATTCAGGCAGGGCCACGGTATAAGGATCTCTCTTAGGATGTGTGATCATCACACGTGGACTCTTTCCAAAGCTAAAGTGATCTCTTTGAAGTTGTGAGAGATCGGAAACTTTAAGCCCACCAGTATAAATAAGAAGAAAGATGAGTTGGTTTCTTTGTATTTTTAGTTTGTCGAGTTGTGAGTTCGCCTGTTTCTCATCTTCTAATAGGTGGAGCCAAAGAGTTTTAACATTTGCGAAGTTCGTTGGCCTTGGTATATCGAGAAACTTAGGAGATGTCGGAACTTTTCTCACCGGGTTGTGATTAAAGATGGCCCTCTCTACTAAGTAGTCAAAGAATAGGCGCAGGGCCTGAATGCGACGACGACGAGAGTTATCAGAAGTGTATTTAACTTCTAGGTACTTTCCGTACTCAACAATTTCGGGAATAGAGAAGCCTTCGATATTCACGTGTTTCTGATTTTCCACTAGATAGTGATTGAAGCAATCGAGATCAGTCTTATAGTTTTTAAGAGTGTTCACACTACGACCCTTATTTTCTAAATGCTGATAGAAATCGCACTGCCATGAGTAGAGTTTATTCATTTCTGGCGAGTTCTTTCCTTGCTCATTCTTATCTGTTTTCATATCCATGTGAAAAACCCTTGAGAGTTCAATATTTTACGAAGTTTCCTTCATATAATTTGTTTAATAAATCTCACATATTGTACCCATCTAGTTAAATTTACACAACTTAAAATCTTCTCTTGCTTATGACGTGCCGTGGTGATAAAAAGCCTCTAACAATTAAATATAAGGTGAAAAATGACTGGTAAGACGACCTCGCAAAGTACAGATATGGCTTTGAATAATAGCTTTGGTGCATTTGTCTATGAAAAGACAATTGCTAAAGCAGAGGTATCTCTTCAGGAAATTTTCACACAATCACAGCTCATTACCGAGCTACAACAGCAAATCAATTATCAATTTCAAGAGCTTGATCATCTGATCGAGTCCTTAACTCATCGCTCTTTTGTTCATGAGTTTAGCAAGCAAAAACGTCGTAGTTACGAGCGTCTAGAATTTCGTCGGGGATGCCGTTCTTGGGAGTTATATCACATATGAGCTCTTTACGAAGTTTGCAGATGAGTCCGAAGGAAAGCTGTCTAAGTTAAGAAGTGCTCTTGTTAATGAAAGGGCCCTCGCCGATATTGGTCGTTTTATTAAAATCGATCAGATGGTGCTGCTTGGAAAGGGTGAACTTGTTAACCCAATTAATGATTCTAATTATTTGTGATGTCTTTGAGGCCCTTATTGGTGCTGTCACAATTGATACTGATATGAATAGGGCTTACGAGCTGCTCCAACATATTATTGGAGAGTATGAGAGCTTTTCTCGATCGGCCTTTATTGATGAGAAGAAACTATATCTCTTTGATCCAAAATCAACTCTTCAGGAGTTAACGATGAGGGAATATAAAACTCTTCCAGAATATCGTGCCAAGAGTATTGAAGAGGGCTTCCTCGTTGAACTACATATCAACGACAAAAAAGTTGATGAAATTATTGGTCATAGCAAGAAACAACTACAGAAAGAATTAGCGTTAAGATATCTAAATTTCAATTTTAGACTAAGGAGAAGATTATGCTTATTGAAAATCAACACCCAGACAATAAGTCAATTATGGTTGCTATTTTAGGTGCTCCAAATGTTGGAAAGAGTTCACTTGTAAATTACCTACTTGGAATGGATCTTAGTATTGTGACGAATAAGCCACAGACGACAAGAAGTAAAGTTTCATGCGGTTTTAACTATTGATAAGACTGAAATTGTTCTTGTTGATACTCCAGGTCTACACAAATCAAGCCAAGAGCTAAATAAGAGAATCAACCAACAGGCGAGAGAAGGTGTTGATGGAGCAGATCTTAATCTCCTATTAATTGATCTTACTAAAGATGTTCTTCAACAATTTGTTGATTTCAAGGAAAACCTGAAAAAAGAAATTGGAAGAACTTGGGTAGTCTTTACAAAAGCTGACCGTGTTGAAGCAGCTTCTGAGCTTCCTTTGTCTATGGTGATGGAAAAGGCAAAAGAAATTGTTCCTAATCTAGAAAAACATTTTCTTATCTCAAATAAGACAGGGGAGTAATGTTCACCTTCTTACAGGAGAGATCTGTGACACAGCAATACCTGGGCCTCACTTCTATGACAAAGGGTCAATCTCTAATAAGCCAGAGAGATTCTTTGCAACTGAATATATCAGAGAGCAAGCTTTTGCCCTTTTAAAAGATGAGCTTCCATATGAGCTAGCTGTTGTTATTGATGAATATAAAGACTTCAAAGATAAGACGGGTCAGCCAACTTCTCACTATTTCTGC
>NZ_AUNJ01000014.1 GCF_000447775.1 Bacteriovorax sp. DB6_IX | reverse complement strand
GTTGGAAATTAATCAGAGTATGAAGAGAACTGCTTGGATTGATATGCAGAAGGTGATGAATTTTGTCGGAAATAACTAGCTAGTTGAGCAAAGTAAAAATATCCAGTAAAATATTCTAAGAGACTTAAGACCATGATGGTCAGGAATTAGAATGAATCTAAAAGTATTATTATCAGCTTTGCTTGTAGGTACTTCCTATGGAAGTATTTCTACATATATACCGTCTAAATCTAAGACGAATAATCATCAGAAAATTAAAGTTCGAATCGCTAAGAATTTAAAAAATGTAGAAATATCTGGAACAGATCTGACTCGCTACCTCCATCCTGTTAAGCAACAGAAAACTTATGCAGGTAGAAAGAAAGTAAAGTTTAATTGTAATTACTTTTCACAAGATAATAAGAAAATTCAAAAACAACTCTTGCTGGCCTCTCTCAATAGTAGCACTGGCCTTGTGACTTTTGATAAGAAAAAATATCAAGGACAAATTCATGTCGTGACTTCAAAAGGAAAAGGAAGTAGTTGTGATGTCGTCAATGAGTTGGATATGGATACCTATATCGGTTCACTACTTTCAAAGGAGATGAATGCGAGTTGGCCATTGGAAGCTCTTAAGGCTCAAGCAATTGCCGCGAGAACCTATGCTATTCATAAAATAGAAACAGCTTCAATGTTTGGACGTGCTTATTATGATCTTGAAAACTCAGAGAAACATCAAGTAAATGGTGACTTCTTCGATGTCACGAGAAGGACTATGAGGGCCGCTAAAGAGACTTCTGGTGTTGTCCTGAAGAATAAGAATGGAAAACTAACACCAGCATTCTTTCATGCTAGTTGTGGTGGACATACGTTGAGGCCTAGAGATGTGTGGGCCAATAAAGTTGTAGGTTATGAGAAAGTTGCTGAATGTAATTACTGTAAAAAGAAAGATAATTGGCAAGTTAATCTGGATAGAGAAAGATTAAAGAAGTTAATCTCTTGGGCGATGAAAAAGAATTATATCCCAAAAGTTGATCTCAACAAGAGAATGCTTATTTATAAAGATAAGAAGAGTCGTAAGGTTCTTCATATAAAAGTTGGAAGTAAGAAGATTCGTCTCAAGAAAAGTCTTTTTAGAAGATACTTCGGTCGTGTTGATTTCCCTTCAAATAATTTCTACCTTGCTGATGGAATTGGTAAAGGTCCTATTCATTTCGTAGGAAAAGGAAATGGGCATGGTGTTGGTCTA
Organism: Bacteriovorax sp. DB6_IX; assembly: GCF_000447775.1. Taxonomy (GTDB): domain Bacteria; phylum Bdellovibrionota; class Bacteriovoracia; order Bacteriovoracales; family Bacteriovoracaceae; genus Halobacteriovorax_A. Next base: position 2,956 of record NZ_AUNJ01000014.1, on the reverse strand, counting down.
TGTCAGGTTGGAAGTAAAGGTCTCGCTCATAGGGGGTGGGACTATAAGAAAATCTTGTCCCACTATTTCCCTGAGCTAAAAATTAGAAAAGTTTATTAGAATTGTCCGTTACAAGTTGGCTTAAAGAATGTTGTCCAAACTTCATAAGGATTAAGGTTTCCACTCATCCCATTAACATTGAATTGATAGCTTGATGAGACCATATATGTATTGATGGCCGCATCAACAACTCCATGTGGGCAATAGTTATCCTTGTCTAGGATAATACAGTTTGGTGCTTGGAAATTTGAAAGTTGTCTTTCATCTCCAATTAGTGGAAGTTGGTAATTATAGTAATTCATCTTTTGAGCACACATTGAAATAACAACGTTGTGTCCAATAACTTGGTTATTATTAACAACCTCAGTGATGATCATAAAATCATTGTATGGACTAACTCCTACATATTTTTGACCAACCGTTCCTGGCATAACCCCTGCCTGAAAGTTACCACAAACTCTTGTGCTACTATTCGTTGATTGAACATAATATTGAAGATAGTTTGTTAATCTTCCATTTGAGCATTGAAGTGATTGGGACAAGCTACTCGCTAGGCTTGAAACCGCCGCTGGAATATTTCCTTGGTTTACTGTTCCACTTCCGTTCCCACTAAACTGAGTATCACTTCCAGTATTTGAACCAGTAGAAGATGTCTTTGCCTTATTATCACTTCCTCCACAACTAATTAGTGCTAGTGAAGATAGTATAAGTAGGATTTTTTTAATTGGGCTCTTCATTATTTTTCCCCTGTGTAAATCAAGCTCGTAAAACTCATCGGGTAATTGATCAAAAAACTTTAGAAAAAAATATTTATAAAAAATATTGAAATTCCGATAGTTTATTTAGGGAGAGACAATGAGTACGAGTAAGAATGCGCTAATTAAATTAATAAATCTTAACAGTTTGAAGAAAAAGCTTAACGATGAACATGTGAAATTTCGTTTGAAAATAGGCTTTCAATTTGCGCTGATTCCTCTAGGTTCAATTGTGTTGGCAGTCATTCTGAATTACATTGTCCTAAAGGTAACGATCTCACTTCTTTCTACACTACAGTCGGTAAAAAGCTTCATTGCTCAGGACCTTATTTACCTATTTGCAGAAAAGAGTCTGGTTGAAATTCTTCCTTGGACTTTTTTAAGTTCTATCTGTCTTTTGGTTATTGGTATGACTCTGGCCAATATCATGATACGACCTTTTCGAATTATTGGTGACTTTTGTGAGACTCAATTAGAAGGGGAGAAAAGTTCTTACAATCCCGAATTCATTGCAGAGCTCAAATTGCTCTCTCTTTTTTCTGAATGGTTCTTTCATACAATTCAAGTTCTAAAGAAAACGGGAAGTCTTAAGAAGATTGAAGTTCCAGGTAAGTATAGAAAGATTCATAAACCAGTATTTGAAACAAACTTTTTTATCCACAACTTTCTTATCATTATTATTACAACTTTAATAACGGCGCTTCTTATTCAAACTGGTAACGATGTCCTCTTTGAGGGAGTCGTAGAAGTTATTAAAGAGATTTATCCTCATCAAAGACAAGCAACAATCTTTATTCAAAGTATTTCAGAGGTAGTTTCAATTATTTCGTTTCTTTGTATTGGATTGAATGTTCTGATCTATTTACTTTACTCGTTCTATCTTTATTCTAAAGTATCGACTCCTGCCTTTGGAGTTTTTGCTACGATGCGTTCTTTTATTTCTGGTAAGTATTCGTCACGAGTTCACTTAATAGGGTATGCTTATCTAAGAAAACATACTAGAAAGCTCAACAAATACTTAGACTATGTGGAAAAAGAATTCTCTACAAAAGATAATTGAGTATTGTCCTACAATCATATAAAATCATTAAAAACTAAGTTATATAAGTAACAAAGGGAATTGATATGAAGAAGTTTTTAGCTTTCGCTTTCACAGCGGTTATGTTGACAAGCTGTGTGTCTGATAAGCAAATTAAGGAAGTTATTTTAAAAGATCCAAATCTAATTGCAGATGCAATTAAAAAACACCCAGCAGAAATTATGATGGCCCTTCAAACGGCTGCTAGAGATGCTAAGGATGCCATGGCCAAGAAAAGAGCTGAAGAAGAGCAAAAGAAGCTTCTTGAGTCTATCGATAAGCCACTAGTTCCAGAGATTAGAGATGATGAAGCGATTAGAGGTACTAAAGGTGCTCCAATTACTTTAGTTGAATACTCTGACTTTCAGTGTCCATATTGTACAAGAGGGTTTACTGATGTAGTTGCACCTCTTTTAGAAAAGTATAAAGGAAAAGTTGCTTTCGTATATAAGCACCTTCCACTTTCATTCCATGCTGAAGCGAGAATGGCCGCAGCATACTACGAAGGGATGAGACTTCAAAAGCCAGAACTTGCTTTTAAATTCCACGATGAACTATTTAAGCAAGATGCTCAAGCTAAGCTAAGAACACACAAGGAGAGATTCCTTAAGAAGCTAGCGAAGAAGCTTGGTGCTGATATGAATAAACTTGCTAAAGATGTTAAGTCTGATGCAGTTAAGAAGAGAATTGAAGCTGATGAAGCAGAAGCTAGAAAATTTGGAATTCAAGGAACTCCAGGTTTCCTACTTAATGGAGTACCTATTAAAGGTGCTTACCCACTATCATATTTCGAAAATATCTTGGGTAAATTAAAAGAAAAAGGTAAGATTAACTTATAATAACACCTTAAACGCCCACCATGGCTTAGGTCATGGTGGGCTTTTTTATTTTAGGAGTTAAAAATGTTTGGAAGTAAATCTGTCAAAGTGAATATGAATGTTCTTAATACTGGTATTGAGAATGTAACTTATACTGTGGAAGAACTTTTAACGGCCATAATTCCTCACAACCTAATTGATCATAAAGTTTTAACGAAGAGTTATGTTTATGAGTTAGAAGAACTCTTAAAAATGAATTCTTTGAA
>NZ_AUNJ01000013.1 GCF_000447775.1 Bacteriovorax sp. DB6_IX | reverse complement strand
AGTTTCAGTTTTTGGTTTAGGATATGTTGGATGTGTTAGCATTGCTTGTTTAGCAAACAGCGGACATCAAGTAATTGGATGTGATATTAAACCTGAAAAGGTTGATAAGATAAATAATGGAATACCTACTATTGTAGAAAAGGGTGTTGATTATTTAATTAATAATAACAAAGAAAGAATCTCGGCAACTTTGTCTGTGGAAGAGGCGGTAAAAAACAGTGACATCTCAATAATGTGTGTTGGTACGCCAAGTGATGAAGATGGGCGATTAAATACTACTTTTTTAGAAAGAGCAATTCTCTCCGTTGCTGAAGTACTTAAGACAAAAGACTCATTTCACGTTATCTCAATTAGATCAACAGTACCAGCAGGTACAAATGAAAGCTTGATCAAGAAAATCGAAAATATATCAGGAAAGAAAATTGGTCTGGACTTTGACCTAGTAAGTAATCCTGAATTTTTAAGAGAGGGATCTGCAATTGAAGATTATGTAAACCCTATAGTTACAGTTTTAGGTGTACATGAAGAAAATTCAAAAGCTGTCTCTATGATGAGAGAACTATATGCAGATATTGATGGTGAGTTTAAAGTTGTCTCGGTCAAGTCTGCAGAGATTATTAAATATGTGAATAATTCTTGGCATGCTCTTAAAATTGCTTTCACAAATGAAGTTGGTGATACATGTAAAGCATTGGGTATTGATCCATATGAAGTTATGGGTTTATTTATTAAAGATAATAAATTGAATTTGTCACCTTACTATATGAAGCCCGGTTATGCTTTTGGAGGTCCATGTCTTCCTAAGGACCTTAGGGGACTGGTTAATCTTGCGAAGGACAATGAACTCGACTTAAAGGTGTTGGGTTCAGTAGAAGAATCAAATAATTATCATATTGACGTTTGCTTTAGGGAGTTAGAGAAGCTAGACCTCGTAAGTAGCAAAATTGCTTTTCTAGGAGTAAGTTTTAAGGCTGGAACAGATGATTTACGTTACTCAACAAAGTTTGATCTTTGTAAAAAGATATTTATGATTAATCAAGACCTTATTATTCACGATGTGCATGTGAAAAAGTCTCTAGATAGTAAAATAAACGATGGGTATATTAGAGATGTATTAGGAGATATGGCGGAAAAGATAACTGATGATCTGGATGAAGCTATAAACAATGCGGATATTGTGATATTTAGTCACAATGAGCCTTACTACAGAGGTCTTGGAAAAAAATTGAATAAGAATCAAGTCTTGTTCGAGCTATCAAAGCTAAATGAAGAAGTCATCTGCAGAAGACATGGGGTTTGTTGGTAGAATGAATCTTCTTTTTGTAAAGATTGGTGCTATTGGCGATGTGATAATGGCTCTATCATGTCTCAACGATTTGAAAAAATCTGATCCAGATATTCGTATTACTTGGGTGGTTGGTAAAATTGCTGAACCATTTGTAAAATCTGTAAATTTGGTCGATGAATATATCGTAATAGATGATAGAAAACTGCTAAAGGGAAGTTTAGTCCAAAAAGTTTCCGTCTTGTTTGATATTTGGATAAAACTAGGGTTTAAAAAATTTAATAAAATTTGCATTGGTCATACTGATAAACGCTATAAGATAATTGTTCCATTCTTTTTCTGCAAAAAGATAGATTTATTTTATCCTCTAAAAAATATTCATCATTCTACACAGTATCTAAAGCTTTTAGCTGACAAGGACATAAGTCTAGAGGAAACGGTGGAATTCAATATTGAATCAAGTAAAAATTTCAAATTACCAAGCGACTATATCGTACTATCTCCTGGAGGAGCGTCAAACTTATTAAGGGATGATAATCTAAGGCGTTGGCCGATTAAAAATTACGTAGAACTAGCAAAAAAGTTGTTGGATTTAAATCGAAATGTAGTTATCGTAGGGGGCCCAGGAGATACTTGGGTTACTGAGTATTTCGATGGATTGAATGTTTATAACCTTGTTGCTGAAACAACCCTAGGAGATCTTTACAATATATGTAGAGGCTCGAAAGTTACAATAACACATGATTCTGGACAGCTTCATATAGCAAATGCCGCAGAATCAAGAGTGATAGCACTTTTTGGTCCAACAGAACCAAGCGAAAAAGTACTCTTTCGAAATTCAGAATCATTGTATCTGTGGAGGGGAAATAAGCTACAATGCTCACCTTGCTACGATGGAAAGAATTACTCTTCTACTTGTGAAGAGAATATCTGTCTCAAGGATATCTCACCAGATGAAGTGTTTTCCCTAATTTAGCTTGTGATCAAATTCAGGGACTATCTTTTTTAAACCTTTTATAATTTTATTATGTTCTGATTTATTTTGAATTAAAGTCTTAATTTCTTCATATTTTTTATCACAAGAGTTTTGTAATTTAGCAATTCTGATTTTTTCATGGTTGGTTGGAATAGTTTGGTCACTATCGGATAAAAGTTCCTCATAAAGTTTTTCACCTGGTCTTAAACCAACAAATTCAATATCTATATCATCAAGAGTATGATTTGAAAGTTGTATCATTTCTTTGGCAAGATCTAGGATTTTAACGGGTGATCCCATGTCTAAAACAAATACTTCTCCTCCTTTGCCCATTGAGGCTGCCTGAAGAACAAGTTGACAAGCTTCGGGGATAGACATGAAATATCTTGTTATTTCTGGGTGGGTAACAGTTATGGGACCGCCTTTTGCAATTTGTTCCTTGAAAAGTGGGACAACACTTCCACTACTTCCTAGAACGTTACCGAAGCGTACTGCCATAACTTTCATGTCTGAAATGTTTTCAAAGTAAGAACAAATAAGCTCGGCGCATCTTTTAGAGGCTCCCATTATATTTGTAGGATTAACGGCTTTGTCTGTTGAGATAAGTACAAAGGTTTCAACATCAAAAGATTTTGATGTTGATAAAACATTATCCGTACCAATGATATTTGTATTTATTGCTTGTATCGAATTCTTTTCAATTAGTGGAACATGTTTGTAAGCAGCGGCATGAAGCACAATATGAGGCTTAAATTTACTAAAAGCTTCCTCTAGAGAGCTTGAGTCTCTTATATCACCAAGAAATGGAGTAAAGGTTGAGTCTTGAAATTTAGAGTTGAGCTTTTTTTCAATCTCATAAAGGTTGTATTCACTTTGCTCAAACAAAATTAGGTGCGCGGGTGAGTATTTCAAAATTTCAAAACATAGTTGGGAACCAATGGAGCCACCCGCACCTGTAATTAAGACTCTTTTGTGTTTAATTAACCCTTCAATTTGTTGATTCTCTAAAACGACCTTATCTCTTCCCAGAAGCATTTCAGGACTAATGTCTCTTAGCTCTTGAGGAGTGATTTTATTATTGATAACTTCCTTTAAGGGGGGCAGAGATTTTATTTTTACATTGTTCTTTTTAACGCATTGATCAGCCTTAAATTTTCTTCATTTGAAGCACTTGGGATAGCAAGTAATACTTCTTTAATATCATATTCTGATATTAAGGAACTAGCTAAAGAAATATCCCCTATAACTCTTACTCCGTGAATTTTTTACCATGTTTTTGCCTATCATCATCTAGAGAAAAAAAGTACATTATAAATACTGTGTTTTAGTTTTAATAGTCCATCAAGTAGCTGCTCACCAGCTTCTCCTCCGCCAATAATAATTGTATTAATTTTT
>NZ_AUNJ01000012.1 GCF_000447775.1 Bacteriovorax sp. DB6_IX | reverse complement strand
TTTGGTAGGTGGTTTGAAATGTTCGAACCCGATGTGGAATTGGTTTTTGATGCATATCTAGCAGCTTACGTTTTAGGCAATTACTGGGATTATTCTGGCGACGCATTAAAACTTATCCTGGATAGGAAGTTTGAGTTTTTATATAGTTTGGTTGATAAGATATACGAAAAGGAAAGATGGCCATGCTTGCATACCAATATGCCTGAGTTGAATTTTTTGTGGGAAAGAGAAAACTATATTGAAGAGATTGAGGGCTACGCGAAGTATATTCATATAAAAAATGAGAAATCCTATAGGTATAAAGATAATATATTTGGCAAATTGTTTACTAAAGAAAATAGTAAAGCTGACTCAGAAGAGATGATTCAAAAAAAACATAATTTCTTTCGTAGAGTTATCACTAAGAATGCAACTGACATTACATTCATGTGCTTTCTATTTGACTCGGCCAACTACCTTAGCAAAGAAACAAGGAGGGAACTATTAGAGTTATTCCTTAAAGAAAATGATAAGTTCGAGGACTTTAAAAATGTTAGATTGCGACTAACTACTCGGATTTGGTCAGGTAGTCGAGTCCCCATCTTGGAACGAGAAAGGAATTTCCTTGAAAGTTTACTACCACTTTTTAACTCCATTCGGTTTCTTGAACATAAATCCTACGTAGAAAAACAAATTGAGTATAAGTTGAAGTCTATCGAGGATGAAAAGAAAAGAGATTATCTTGAGAGCAGATAATTAGGCATCTACTTAGGTTGTTGTTGAGTAGAAATAATATGTATATAGTGAGTGATTTTTGACTACACATACACATGTATATGGGTTTCTGATAAAGCTTTTCTACATTTAGCTATAGTTCAGTAGTTACTTTTTGCTAATTTTTAGATAAGAGATATTTAAAATCATTGATACACATTTGCTACATGACAATTTAATTTTAAACAATGTTTCTGGTGTAAGTGTAAGATTTAATTAAATTTAATGCATTTATGTTAACCCCTTAACGCGGCGTTAGCTTACACATTAGATTCAAAGGATGAAAATTGAAAATTAGAGAAGCTCAAGCATCAGATATAGATTCGCTTTTACGTCTAAATTATCAGATTGGAGTCATGCACTTTGAGAATGCACCAGAAGCATTTGTTGAACCATCGTTTGAAGAAAAAGAGTTTCTCCTTCGCACTATAAATGATCAATCAAATCTCTTTCTGGTTGCAGACGTTAATAGTGATGTTGTTGGTTTTTTGACTGCTACTGTTACTCAAAATGAAGCTATTCCATTCTTAGTTAAAACGCCTATTTGTCGTGTTAGCACAATCGTAGTCGATGAAAAAGCGAGAGTTTCAGGTATTGGTTCTCAGCTTATGGCTCATTGTAACGACTGGGCTAGATCTCAAGGTGCAGAGCAAATTAGACTTGAGGTAATGGCTTTCAATAAGCATGCGCAAAGCTTCTATGCGAAATTGGGTTTTCAAGAGCAGTCAAAAACAATGTGGAAAAATGTAAGCTAACAAGGCGTTTAAGAGGGATTCATGCCGCGTGGCATTTTTGGTT
>NZ_AUNJ01000011.1 GCF_000447775.1 Bacteriovorax sp. DB6_IX | reverse complement strand
TGTCTTCTTTAATAGATTTACCGTAAGCTTCCATAGATTTCATGAACTCATAGAACTTTGGATCTTTCGAAAAAACCTTTGCATAAATAGCTGATGCTTTTGCATCAGCACGACCTTTAATTAACTGAGCCTTCTTATAACTTTCAGACTCAATTCTTCTTAGATCTTTTTCAAGACGTCCTTCAATCTTTGCCTTTTCACCAGAACCAATTGATCTAATCTTTGATGCAATTCTCTTTCTTTCTGAGATCATTCTCTCATAAACCTTAGACTCAACGCTTGCCTCATATGAGATACGTCTTAATTGTACGTCAATTAGTTGCATACCCAGCTCAGCAAGTTCACTATCAGCCTTCTCAGCAATTAGCTTACTCAGGTTTTCTCTACCAACGAGAACCTTCTCAATCTCACCAGTGATCTCTTCATCAATCGTATTGTCATCTTGTTTCTTTTTTATTCTCTTCAACCTTTTCAATGATCCCGTTAGAGTTTCTAACGGCCTCAACAAGATTATGAGAAGAAATGACATTTCGAGTAGCTGAATCAAGAATTGTATCAAGTCTCGCCTTAGCACCACTCTTATTTCTCACAGTCTGGATAAACTTTAGTGCATCAACAATTCTAAATCTTGCAGTCGTATCAACATGTACATATTTCTTGTCTTTAGTAGGAATTTGATTTGGATCACCATCCCAACTTAGAATCCTCTTATCAACATAACGTACATCTTGAACAAAAGGCTTTTTAAAGTGTAGTCCAGCTTCTGTAATTGGACTTCCAACAGGTTTACCAAATTGTGTAATAATGGCCTGTCTTCCTTCGTGAAGAACGTACAGAGTATTCTTACCAATAACAGCAGAAGCTAAAACGACAATAACTAGGACTAGTATCTTATTCATTATTGTCCTCCTTTATTTTTTTACCAAAAACAGGAAGCAGTCCTTTTACTTTTGGATCAACAATCATGATATTCCCAAATTTCCCATAAAGAGACTCCATCGTTTCAAGATAAATTCTCTTTCTAGTAATTTTCGGAGCTCTTTGATACTCAACAAGAATCTCCTTGAATTTAGCAACATCACCTTGAGCTCTGTTGATAACAGCTGAGGCATAACCTTCTGCTTGAGAGATTTTCTTCTGGGCCTTACCACGAGCTTCTGGAATAATTCTATTGTAAGCTCCTTCTGCTTCGTTGATAGCTTTTTCTTGCTCTTGCTTAGCTGCGTTTACATCATTGAATGATGCCTTAACCACTTGAGGTGGGTTTACATCTTGTAGCTTAACAGAAATAACTTTCACACCCATGTCGTACTTATTAAGTACTTCTTGCATAAGTTCTTTTGCTTGGATTTCAATTTCAGCCTTACCAACAGTAAGAACATCTGAAACTGATCTATCACCAACGACTCTCCTCATAATAGACTCAGAAACGTCTCTTACGTTTTGAATCGGAGCACTTAGTTTGGAAGAGATATTTTAAATGGGTCACTAATTCTATACTGAACGGCCCACTCAACGTCAGCAACGTTAAGGTCCCCAGTAAGCATTAATGACTCTCTTCCAGTATTAGCTCTAGAGTATGAAGATCTTCTTCCACTAGTACTCGTTGTTCTAAAACCAAACTCTTCTTGTAAAACTCTTTTCGTCTTTACCTTAATCACGTTATCCACACCCATAGGAACTTTAAAATGTAGTCCCGGTGAATTTGTTTTCAAGTACTGACCAAATCTAATTACGACAGCTTCCTCATCTGGCTCTACTGTGTAAAATGACGTGTAACCAACCACAAAAATAAGAGCAAAAACTAAAAAAGGCCCTAATAACTTTAGGGCCTTATCTAAATCTTGCTTCATTTTTTCGAAATCATTTTGTGGTTGTCTTTGATTAAAAGACATATCCGCTCCTTCGAATTAATTTGCTTCCACTTCCATCATTAGGACGTTCTCTTCAAGAGCGTCACCTTCTTTGACGTGGATTGCTTTTACAACTCCATCAAGTCCAGACTTGATTTCATTTTCCATTTTCATTGCCTCAAGAATTAAAAGTGTCTCACCTTTTTTTAACTTCTTGTCCAACTTCAGCAATAATTTTAACGATTTTACCTGGCATCTTAGTTAGTAGCTCACCTTCGTCAGCTCCACCAAGACCAGATGGCTTATATCCTCTAAAGATATTGTAAGTTGTATTAACATTAATCATACGAGAAGGGAGATCCTGACGTGGAATCTTTGCCCATTTCTTTTGATCCGTAGATACAAAGTACTGCCCAGAAACTTTCTTAACCCAGATTGTTTCTTTATTTGTTTGCTTATTATCTTCAATTGTTTGGTAATCAAACTCTACTAAATTATAATCATGGATTTTAGTACGAGTAAGATCAACAATGATTTCATTTGATTCATCATCTATTAAATACGTTCTCATCCCTATCTCCTATATTCCCATTCTACGAGCTTCAACACCAGCAAGGATAGTGTAGAAACGGTGATGATTAAATTCTGTGCTAACTCTATCTTGAGGAGCTACTTCCTTAATGTAAGCAGTAGAGTAATTACCGTTACAGAAGTTCTCTTCTCTTAGAATTTCCTTCAGAAGTGGGATATTTGTTTTAAGACCTTCAATGAAAAGACCATTAAGAGCTGCTCTCATTTTTCTAACAGCAACATCTCTAACAATACCTTTACAAACTAACTTACCAACCACTTGGTCAAAGTCAGGAGTAACTTCAAGACCTTTGTACAGACAGTTATCAAAACGAGTTCCTTGTGGGAAGTTTGTTTCAAATCCTGTCACAAGCCCTGGAGCTGGAAGCATTGTTATTGGGTCTTCAGCACAGATACGACACTCAATAGCGTGTCCTGATCTTGTAATAAATTCTTGGTTAGGAATACCTAGTTCATCACCTAGAGCTGCTTGAATCATACATACAATAAGATCCATCCCAGTAATCTCTTCAGTGATTGGGTGTTCTACCTGAATTCTTGTATTCATTTCTAGGAAATAGAAACTCTTATCTTCAGCCATAATAAATTCAACTGTTCCAGCTGAGTCATAATTTACGGCCTTAGCAAGTTTAACGGCAGTATCACAGATTGCCTGTCTAACTTCTTCATCATCTCCAATAAATGGAGATGGTGCTTCTTCAATAATTTTTTGGTGACGTCTTTGAACAGAACACTCTCTTTCAAAGAAGTGAAATGTATTCCCTTTCTTATCAGCAAGAATCTGTACTTCGATGTGTCTTGGATTAACGATAAGCTTCTCAACAAGAAGATCACCGTTGTTAAATGCCGCAAGAGACTCTCTTCCAACCGCTTCAAAGTTATCTCTAACTTCTTGCTCGTTGGCACAGGCACGCATTCCACGTCCACCACCACCAGCTACGGCCTTAAGAAGAACTGGATAACCAATTTCATTAGAAATCTCAATTGCCTTCTCAACAGTTGGTACCGCTCCGTCTGTTCCAGGAACAGTAGGAACACCAGCTTCATTAGCTAGTTTCTTTGAAGTGGCCTTATCACCCATAACTTTAATGGCCTCAACATTTGGACCAATAAAAACGATTCCATTTTGAGTTAGTAGATTTGCGAAATCTGCATTCTCAGAAAGAAACCCATATCCAGGGTGAACAGCATCAACATTATTTTCCTTAGCAACCTTAAGAATCTTCTCAGGATTTAGGTAAGTTTCAGCATTTGTAGAACCTTCAAGGTGTACCCACTCATCACAAAACTGTAAGTGAGTTGCCTCTGGCTCATTATCTGTCCATAAACCGATTGGCGTATGCCCAAGCTCACGACAAGCCTTGGCTACACGTGAAGCAATTTCTCCACGGTTTGCAATCATTACTCTTCTACTAGTATTTTCTGGCTGTCTGATCATCATAATTGAATATTCCCGTGTTTACGCTTAGGTCTTTCAACTTTCTTATCTTTAAGAACTTTCAGATACTCATAAAGTCTCTTTCTTGTCTCTTCTGGAGAATTACTGAATCAACGTAACCTCTTTCTAGCAGCAACATATGGATTAGCAAAGTTATTTTCATAGTTCGCTACAAGCTCAGCTTTCTTCTTGTCGAACTCTTCTCCAGTCAGACCTTTAAGCTCATTTCTAAAGACGATATTTACAGCACCCTCAGCTCCCATAACCGCAATTTCAGCTGTTGGGTAAGCAAGGTTAACATCTGCTCTAATATGCTTAGACGCCATAACGTCATAAGCTCCACCATATGACTTTCTTGTAATAAGTGTGATTAGTGGAACAGTTGCTTCAGCGTAAGCGTATAGTAATTTAGATCCGTGCTTAATAATCCCACCGTACTCTTGAACAGTTCCAGGTAGGAAACCTGGTACGTCAACAAGAGAAACAATTGGAATATCAAAAGCATCACAGAAACGAATAAATCTTGCAGCCTTACAAGAAGAATCGATATCAAGAACACCAGCTAGAACTTCTGGTTGGTTTGCAACAATACCAATCTTAATTCCACCAATAGAAGCGAAACCAACGATGATATTCTTCGCATAGTCTTTGTGTACTTCTAAGAAACGTCCATCATCTACGATATCAAGAATAACTTCTTTCATATCATATGGCTTCTTAGGGTTTGCAGGAACAACTGTCTTAAGTTTCGAGTTGTCTCTATATACTGGGTCAGAAGAAAACTTCTCAGTTTGAGCTCTAAAGTTTGAAGCAGGGATATAAGAAAGAAGTTCTCTAACTCTCTCAAAACAATCATCTTCATCTTTACACTTAAACTGACAAACACCAGACTTCTCTGAGTGAGCCGCAGCTCCACCAAGATCTTCTTTTGTTACTTCTTCGTGAGTTACAGTTTTAATTACATCTGGACCCGTAACAAACATGTAAGAAGACTTATCTACCATAAAGATAAAGTCTGTTACTGCAGGAGAATAAACAGCACCACCAGCTGATGGACCCATGATAAGTGAGATCTGAGGAATAACACCAGAACACTTAACATTTCTCCAGAAGATTTCAGCATATCCACCAAGAGCATCAACACCCTCTTGAATACGAGCACCACCAGAATCTTGAATCCCAATAACTGGAATTCTGTTCTCAAGTGCAAAGTCCATAATCTTACAGATCTTTCTCGCGTGAGCTTCACCAAGAGCTCCACCCCAACAAGTAAAGTCTTGTGAGTATACCGCAACTTTCTGTCCATTGATTTCGGCAATACCTGTTACGACACCATCACCATAGAATTTCTTCTCTTCCATTCCAAAGTTCACACATCTATGAGTTACGAACTTATCAAATTCAATGAATGTTCCAGGATCGATCAATCTTTCGATTCTTTCCCTTGCTGTATATTTACCTTGATCGTGTTGCTTAGCAATTCTAGCTTCACCACCACCAAGTTCTGCGAGTTGTCTCTTTTCTAAAAGCAAAGCACGTTTTTGCTCTTGAATTTCTTCCATAGTCATCTGTAACCTCCCATCTGACTAAGAGTAATAGTCACCTTAAAACTTAAAAGGCGTTGAAATTATCCGAGCATTGTACACCGATAAAATTCAAAAGGGCTATTACCCCTGCGTCAATATTTAGGAATAAAAAAAGGGGCTCGACAGAGCCCCTAAAGTATTGAAATTAAACAGTTTTAAACTGACCAAGAGTCATCAAATATCAGCCATTTCTGACATGACAACCCAGCGCTAGAAATCTACTCTCCAGCGGCCTTTTTTCTCTTATCTAGACCGTATTTTTCGACCTTCATGATAAGACTCGCTCTCGAAACCCCAAGCTCCTTAGCAAGCTTAGACTTGTTGAAGTTACATCTCTTGAGACCTTCTCTGATCATAATAACTTCAAGTTCCATTAGAGCATCCTTAAGCTTCCCAGAAGTATTAACTCCACGTGAAGCAGATACTGGAGCTGCACCATGATCTAGAATCTGAGGACTCAATAAATCTGGTGTAATCGTCTTATCATCACCAGCAAGAACAACAAGTCTTTCAACTTCGTTCTCCAGCTGACGAACATTACCTGGCCATGGGTAATCCAACATCTTCTCCATACATTTCTTAGAGAATGTCTTCATCGGCATTCCAGACTCATCACATTTTCTCTTAAGGAAGCTTTCCATAAGAATTGGAATATCCTCTTGTCTGTCTCTTAGTGGTGGAAGATTTACGTTTAGAACGTTAATTCTGTAGTAAAGGTCTTCTCTAAACTCACCTTTGGCCATCATTGTTTTTAGATCTTTATTTGTTGCTGCAAGAATCCTTACGTCAGTTCTTCTTGGAGACTCAGCCCCGACAGGAATATAAGTTCCTTCCTGAAGAACACGTAGAAGCTTAACCTGCATACTTAGTGAAGTATCCCCGATTTCATCCAGGAACAGCGTTCCACCATTGGCTGCCTCAAATAAACCAGGCTTATCTTTATGAGCTCCTGTAAATGAACCTTTAACGTGCCCAAAAAGCTCTGAATCAAGTAGGTTTTCGTTGAATGCCGAACAGTTAACCGCTAAGAATTGATAATCCTTTCTTGGAGAATGGAAATGTACGGCCTTAGCAACAAGTTCCTTACCTGTCCCGTTTTCCCCTTGAATAAGAACCGAAGATTCTGAACTCGAAATTCTTTCTAGAAGACTATAAATCTTCTGCATTGATTTCGATTTACCAATCATATTGTGATACCTGAACTTTTCACCAAGCTCAGAATTTAGCATATGAATTCTTTCTTCCCTTTTAGAAATTTCACTATGGAAAGTCACAACCTCTTCAGCAACTAGATCAACTAGCTCTTTAAGGTAATCAACTTCTTGTGGAGCTAAAGCTTTTAAGTGTGAGACTGCACCTTCTGCATCAGCTTGATTTGCGCCACTTTCAACAAGTTGCTTAATTAATTCTTCTCTTTCTTGCTCAGTAAATGAGTCATATACAAAAGGATAAGCAAATACGTTACCTAAGTGTTCACCATCAACTTCAATCTTAGCAGCAATAATCTTAGCCCCATGAAAATGAGAATCAAAAACCATTACACTTTCTTTTGAAGAATGTAGCTCATCAGAAAACTTCTCAATATACTAGCAACGACATCATAACCATGTGGCATTTCCATCTGAACTTTAAAGAAGTGATTACTAAACTCGTATCCCTTCTCGACATGAGCACTTCTAATTTTGTAATGAATATCAGTGTAAAAACACTCTACACCAAACCACTTATTTAGAATTTCTTCTAGCTTAGAGATTACGTGTAGGCCGTTAAGCTCGTTCCAGTTAATCATTTGACAGTCTCCGTGTTTAAAAACTTCCCTATTGGAAGATAGTACTGTCTAACATTTCGGCAAAAGCTGCCTCAAACTTTATAC
Organism: Bacteriovorax sp. DB6_IX; assembly: GCF_000447775.1. GTDB lineage: Bacteria > Bdellovibrionota > Bacteriovoracia > Bacteriovoracales > Bacteriovoracaceae > Halobacteriovorax_A. The sequence continues at coordinate 24,734 of NZ_AUNJ01000011.1, read as the reverse complement.
AATTCTGGAAAAACTTTATACAAAGCGCCTACAAAGCTAAGTCTCTGATATTATAGTCCTAAATAATTGACTATTCTTTTGATATACACTGGAAGACCCCAATCTTGAGGACCGACAAATTTATTGACGTTCTTTCCATCTTTATTGAAAAGGAATGTTTCAGGTACTTTAACTACCCCATATTCCTTCATTGAGTGACCATTTGGATCATGGCTCACGATAATATTGTCTGAAAGTTTTCCAAATCTCTTCAGAAACTTCTTAATCTTTACATCTTTGTCATTCACGGCCAAAAGAATAACTTTGATATTCTTCTTTCCTAACTCTTCTGAAAACTTCAGAAATTCTGGTAACTCATACTCACAAGGAGCACACCATGTTCCCCAGAAGTGAACGAGAAGACCATTTGAAGTCTTTAACTCTTCAGCTAGATCCAACTTCTTCCCGTCTTTAAAATATGTCAACGAAACATTCTTAGGTAACTCTTTTAAAATAGGAGTCAAACTCGCATCAAAATACGTATCCAGCTTCTTCTTATGAAAAAGTGAATAACCAACGGTGATCGCTATTAATATAAAAATAAGGGAAAATTTATTAGATGTAGACATAGGCTCAATATAAAAAGGGCTTCCCGAAAAGAGAAGCCCTTTTTTGCAAATTTTATGTAAACTTATTAATTAGTCTACGAATGCGATGTAAGCCATCTTAGCGTTGTCACCAAGTCTATTATCAGATAGCTTCATGATTCTTGTGTAACCACCGTTTCTTTCTTTGAACTTCGGTGCTACGTCAGAAAATAGCTTAGAAACTGCATTCTTGTCGTTTAGTTTCTTGAATGCAAGTCTTCTGTTAGCAACTGTATCATTCTTTGCAATTGTAATAAGCTTTTCAACTACTGGTTGGATAGCTTTTGCACGTGTATGAGTTGTTTTAATCATACCGTGATCAATTACTTCTGATACTAGGTTTCTAACCATTGATTTTCTATGTGAAGGGCTAACCCCTAATTTAAATTTATGTTTTTGGTGTCTCATGATCCACTCCTACTTCAACTTCTACTACTGACCATTCTCTTCAGTTTTAAGATCTTTCATAATGCTGTCTACTTTCATACCAAGACCAAGTCCCATTTGTGTAAGGATTTCCTTAATCTCGTTAAGTGACTTACGACCAAAGTTCTTAGTTCTAAGCATTTCACCTTCTGTCTTCGATACAAGCTCGTAAATATACTTAATATTAGCATTTTGCAAGCAGTTTGCAGATCTTACAGACAGTTCTAGCTCAGAAACTGGTTTAAGAAGAGCTGAGTTAGCTGTGCTCTGTTGTTGAGCAGGCTTAGTCTCAAGTCTAGTAATCTCTTCTTCATCCTCAAAACTTAGGAAAACTGCTAGTTGATCTCTAAGAATCTTTGCTGAGTAAGCAACAGCATCTTGAGGATTAACACCAGCGTTTGTCCAAATTTCAAGAGTTAACTTATCGTAGTCCGTTCTCTTCCCAACCCTTGAGTTAGTTACAGTGTAGTTTACACGACTAACAGGTGAGAAAAGTGTATCTAGGTAGATCCATCCAATTGGAAGATCATGGATTTCTTTGTTATCTAGAGCAGTAACATAACCTTTACCTCTAGCAACTTTAAGTTCCATTTTAATTGATCCACCAGAAGAGATGTTACAAATTACGTGATCTGGGTTTAAAACCTCAATATTCGCGTGCTCTGCAATATCACCAGCAGTTACAGGACCTTCTCCTGATTTTTCAAGAGTAAGGATTACATCTTCTCTATCCTTTAGCTTAAAGTGTACTTCTTTAAGGTTAAGAATAATTTCAGAAACTTCCTCTTTAACGTTATTAATTGTACCAAATTCGTGCTCAACACCGTCTACTCTAATAGCAACGATACCAGCACCTTGTAGAGATGATAATAGAACTCTTCTTAGTGAGTTACCAAGAGTCTGTCCGTATCCTCTCTCAAGTGGCTTAGCAACGAACTTTCCATAAATAGCACTTTGCTTATCAGCGTCTAGCTCTAGCGCTACAGGTCTGATCATGCTTGACCAATTTTTTGCAATAAATGAGTCCATTAATAACTCCCTAGTATTTAAAATTAAACTCTTCTTCTTTTAGGTGCTCTACATCCATTATGAGGGATTGGAGACCTATCTGCAACAGAAGTTATCTTTAAACCAGCAGCTAACAACGCACGAACAGCATTCTCTCTACCCGCACCTGGACCTTTAACACGAACTTCAACACTTGAAAGACCATGTTCCATTGCTTTTTTTGCAGCTTCCATAGATGCCATCTGAGCCGCGAAAGGAGTAGATTTTTTAGATCCTCTAAACCCTAGTTGACCAGCAGATGCCCATGAAATTGCGTTTCCACTTGTATCAGTAAATGTAACGATCGTGTTATTGAATGAACACTGAACGTGACAAATACCTTTAGTAATATTCTTTTTAACTTTTTTCTTTGAAGCTGTCTTTTTAACCATCTTAGACTCCTACCTTACTTCATCGACTTAACAGATTTCTTACCAGCAATTGCAACAGCAGGACCCTTACGAGTTCTTGCGTTTGTAGAAGTTCTTTGACCTCTAACTGGAAGACCTTTTCTGTGTCTAATTCCTCTGTAACATCCTAGGTCCTTAAGACGCTTAATGTTCAGACCAACTTCTCTTCTTAAATCACCCTCAACGTTATACTCACTTTCAAGTACAAGTCTGATTTCGTTCGCTTGCTCTTCAGTGATTTCGTTTGAGTTTGTGTTTAAATCAATGTTTGTTTTTTCTAGAACTTCAGCTGCAACCTTCGGCCCAACACCGTAGATAGCTTGAAGGGCAATTCTCATTACCTTATTTCTAGGAATATCAACACCAAGTATTCTTGCCATAGCTACACTCCTTTCTAATTAACCTTGTCTTTGTTTGTGCTTAGGGTTTTTACATACAACTCTAAGAACATTCTTTCTTTTAATAACTTTACAATCTTTGCACATTGGCTTTACAGATGCTCTAACTTTCATAACTACCTCTTATTACTACGCTAGCGTCCTTTACTACGATACGTAATTCTACCTTTAGTCAGGTCATATTTACTAATTTCTACTAGCACTTTGTCTCCTGGAAGGATTTTAATAAAGTGCATTCTCATCTTCCCACTGATATGTGCAATAACACTGTGTCCATTAGGAAGTTTTACACGAAACTTTGTGTTTGGCAGAAGCTCAGTAACTTCCCCTTCAACTTCAATAGTCTCTTGATTACTCATAAATTCACCTATAAGTGATATGCATGTATATATGACTCAGGGCCATATGACAAGACATAAACACTTTTTTATCTATTTATTGTCAATAATTTTTTTGATTAGCTCAAAAACCTCAACTGCAGAAGATGCAGCATTTACTCTCTGAAGTCTTCCTTGCCCTTCGTAATACTCAAGAATAGGATCAACATTCTCTTTGAAAATGTTCATTCTATTTCTAACAGTATCTTCATTGTCGTCCTTTCTATGGACTAGATCTTCCCCTGAAACATCACATTTCCCTGGAACCTTTGGTGGTCTTGTGATTAGATTATAAATCTCACCACTCTTTGGAGCCGTTCTTCTGTTAACAATTCTCTCAATCAGAATCTCAAGATCGATATCAAAGTAGATTGCCATAGAGTTTGCACCCTTAAGCACATGCTCATCTAAAGCTTTTGCCTGCTCTAGATTTCTTGGATACCCGTCAAAGATATAAGATTTACCCTCAAGCTCACAATTTGCATTAAGAAGCTCTAGCACAGTTGCATCATCTACAAGATTACCAGCATCTAGAATAGACTTAAGCTTTTGTCCCAGCTCTGAACCTTTAGCAATCTCTGCTCGAAGTAAATCACCTGTTGATATATGGTTATACCCCATCTCATCGATGAGGTTTTTCGCCTGTGTACCTTTACCAGAACCAGGCGCACCTATAAGAATTAACTGTGGCTTCATTAAAACCTTCTATTATTTCCGTTATATTTGCCCTTAGCCTTGTAAGACATTTCATATCTGTCGGCAAACATAAACGATTGAATATTCATCATAACTCTTACAGAAACAGAAACTAAGATTAGCATGGCTGTACCACCAAATCTCGTCTGAGAACCTGTAATAATTGTTGGAAGAATACAAATTACAACTAAGAAAAAAGAACCAAAGAATGAAAGTCTATTTAAGACAAAGTCTAAATATTCTTTAGTTTTATCACCTGGTCTAATTCCTGGAATAAAAGCGTTATTCTTCTGAAGCATTTCAGTAATCTTATTTGTCTTAAACTGAATCGGCGCATAGAAATAAGTCATATACACGATTAGTAGAGCAAAAAGAATATTGAACAGCATTTGACCAGGATAAAGAGACTGTTGAATCGTCTCAAAATATGGTCTAAACGCACTTTCTTGAGGAATAAAAGTTGCAAACGTAGCTGGCGCCGCAAGAAGTGACGAAGCTAAGATTGGAGGCATAACACCACCTGTATCAACTCTCATAGGAAGAGTTTGTGCTCCTCCATATACTCTATTATGAACAACTTTTTTTGCATACTGAACAGGAACTGCTCTAAAAGCTCTCTCAATAAATGCAACAACAAAGAATGATACCGCAATTACCAAGAAGAAAGTTAGTAGAGAAATACCAGTCATCTCACCATTTTTATAAAGAGTAAGATTTTGGATAACTTCTGATGGAAGCTCAACAGCAATACCAGCAAAGATAATTAGTGATACACCGTTTTCAAGACCAAATTCAGTAATTCTCTCACCTAGCCAAAGTAGGAACATCGTCCCTGTCGCTAGTGTGATCATTGTTGTCACTCTAAAAAGCATTCCCGGATCAGGAATAACTCTCGCACCACCAGGGCTTACGAAAGTTTCAAAAACGGCGGCCATACTATAACCTTGAACACAACAGAGCAATACTGTTGCATATCTTGTCCATCTTTGAATTTTCTTGTGACCTTCTGAATCTTCTTGAAGCTCTTGGATTTGAGGAATGACTTCCCCAAGTAAGCTGAAGATAATTGAAGTTGTGATATATGGCATAATCCCTAGAGCTAATACTGAAAACCTCTTGAAAGCACCACCACTGAAAGTGTTGATAAGATCAAAAAGTCCTCCGCCACCAGCTTCGGCAAAATACGAAGAAATTGCTTGCGCATCTACCCCAGGTACGGGTATCTGCGCAACCAATCTATATACAACTAATAATAAAAAGGTGAAAAAAATCTTCTTTTTAAGCTCTTCTAACTTTCCTTGAGCGTTTGACATTCAAAAAATCCTTTCTTAATCGTTAGATATTTTTCCGCCAGCTTTCTCAACAGCTTCAGCAGCCGCTTTTGAAAACTTGTCGATATTTACAAATGTAAGAGCCGTCTTAAGTTCTCCATTTGCTAGAACTTTAATTGGGCGTCTTTTGTTAATACCACTTAGAAGTCCCTTTTCAATAAGAGCTTCTCTAGTTACCTCTCCACCATCAAATTTGGCTTCAAGTTGTGCAAGGCTTACCTCAGCATATTCTGTTTTGAATGGAGCATTTGAGAAACCTTTCTTAGGTAGTCTCATATATAGTGGCATATTTCCACCTTCAAAACCAGTTCTTACTCCACCACCAGCTCTAGCTTTTTGACCTTTGTGACCTTTACCGGCCTGAGTACCTTGTCCTGAACCTTGTCCACGACCGATTCTCTTAATATTCTTGTGAGCACCTTTTGGGCTTTTTAAGTTATTCAACGTCAACATATTCGCCTCGCTTATTCTTGAATATCAAGAAGGTGGATAACTTTTTTGATCATCCCTCTTACAGCTGAAGTATTCTCAAGAGTCTTAGAAGAACCTGTCTTTCTAAGTCCAAGACCTCTAACTGTAGCCTTCTGCTTTTCAGTACACTTAATTGTACTTTTCTTTAATTTAACAGTTATTGTTTTAGCAGTCATTTTAAACCTCTACTTAACCTTTGATTCTAAGACCTTTAGCGTCTTTTCCTCTTGCTTTAGCAACTTCTTCAACTGATCTTAATTGCTTAAGAGCATCAAAAGTAGCCTTTACGATGTTATGAGGGTTGTTCCCTCTTTGTGACTTAGTAAGTACATCTCTAATCCCAGCAAGTTCTAGAATTGAACGACATGCACCAGCAGCCTTAACACCAGTACCTTCTGCAGCAGGCTTAAATAGGATCTTACCAGCATCAAAAGTACCAAGTACTTGGTGAGGAATAGTTCCACCATCAACAGGTACGTTAATCATACTTTTTTGTGCTGCTTGAGTTGCTTTTCTAATTGCTTCAGGTACTTCTTTCGCCTTACCTAAACCAAATCCAACTCTACCTTTCTTATCACCAACGATCATAAGTGCAGAGAAAGAAAATCTTCTACCACCCTTCATAACCTTAGCAACTCTGTTAACCGCTACAACTCTTTCTTCGAGTTCAACGTCCATATTTCCTTGGCTTTTCTTTTTAGCAGGAGCTTTTCTTGGTGCCGACTTCTTTTTCGCAGCTGGCTTTGCTTCTACTGTAGCTTCTTTTTTAGTTTCTTCGCTCATACTAACTCCTAAATTTGAATCCCGTTTTCTCTTGCAGACTCAACAACTGCAGCAACAACACCATGGTACTTAAGACCATTTCTATCGAATACTGCTGTACTGATGTTCTTAGCTTTTAGAGCTTCCGCAAGCTTAGATCCAACAACTTTTGCACCTTCTACATTGTTTTTAGCTGCAATAGCGTTCTTACCATAAGTTTGAACACTAAATAGAGTAGCATTTGCAACATCATCAATCACCTGGATTGATAAGTGCTTGTTTGAACGAATAACAGATAGACGTGGTCTTTCTGCAGTTCCACTAACAGTTTTACGGATTGAAAGCTTTCTACGAAGTCTTCTACCTTCACTAGCTTTTCTTACTTTACCATTTGGTTTTCTAATCATAACTACCTCTTCACCCTAAGCTTTCACTATTATTAGGCTACTTCAACTTTAACTTATTATTTACCAGCTGACTTACCAGCTTTTCTAATGATGTGCTCATCAGAGTATCTAATCCCTTTACCTTTATATGGCTCAGGTGGTCTAAATGATCTTACTTTTGCTGCAGCAAAACCAACTAGTTCCTTATCACATCCTGTAAGCTCGATAACGTTCTTTGTTACCTTTGCTGATACACCCTCTGGAAGAGTGTAATCAATTGGGTGTGAATAACCAAGGTTAAGGTTAAGAACATTTCCAGACACAGCGGCCTTATAACCAACACCATTGAACTCAAGAGTTTTCGTGAATCCTGTAGTTACACCAGTAACCATGTTGTTAATTAATGTTCTAGCAGTTCCCCACATTGCACGAGCCTTTTTAGACTCGTCCACTGGGTTAACTTTTACTTCATTTCCTTCAAGAGCAATTGTTACTCTATCACAGAATGTATATTCTAGTGCACCATTTGGTCCCTTAACACTTACGTTCAGTCCGTTTACACTTACTTGAACTTTCTCAGGAACTACAACTGGGTTTTTTCCGATACGTGACATTGTCAACTCCTACCAAATATTACAAATTACTTCGCCACCAACTTTCTCTTTTCTGGCGTCTCTATCAGAGATAACACCTTTAGAAGTAGAAAGGATAGATGTACCTAGACCAGAGATAACTCTTGGTACTGATTTGTAACCTTTATATTGTCTAAGACCTGGCTTAGAAACTCTTTCTAGTCCAACAATTGCATTTTCTTTAAGTAATACTTTTACTCTAATATCACTTTCAGTTTTAGCAATGATCTTAAATGAACGAATATAACCTTCGTCTTTCATTACTTTACAAATAGCCGCTTTCAATTTAGATGCAGGAAATTCTACTCTATCATGACCAGCATTGATTGCATTTCTCATTCTTGTTAGCATGTCCGCTATAGGATCAGTCATCATAATTCAACTCCTCAACATTACCAGCTTGACTTAGTTACACCTGGGATCATACCTCTAAGTGCTAGTTCTCTAAATGCGATTCTAGATAACTTGAACTTTCTGTAAAATCCTCTTGGACGACCAGTTAATTCACATCTGTTACGTACTCTTACCTTAGATGAATTCTTTGGAAGTTGTTGAAGTCTAATCATAGCTTCAAATCTTTCTTCCTCAGAAAGTTTTTCATTTTTAACTTTATCACTAAGTTCTTTTCTAAGAGCACCATATTTTTCAGATAGTGCGATTCTTTTCTTATTACTTTCGATTTTTGCTTTTCTTGCCATTATCCTATCCTCAATTACTTGCTAAAAGGCATACCAAATAGGTTTAACAGTTCTCTTCCTTCTTCGTTATTCTGTGCAGTAGTAACGATTGAGATACCTAGACCACGAACTTTGTCGATTTGATCATAAGAGATCTCAGGGAAGATAATTTGCTCTTTTAGACCTAGAGTATAGTTACCTTTTCCATCAAAACCTTTCGATGATACACCTCTAAAGTCACGAACTCTAGGAAGTGTAATATTGATAAGTCTATCTAGGAATTCATACATTTTTTCACCTCTAAGAGTCACTGAAGCTCCTAGTGGCATTCCTTCTCTTAGCTTGAATCCGGCAACTGATTTTCTTGCTCTAGCTACTACTGGCTTTTGACCAGTGATTGCACCTAGATCAGTCATAATCGATTGTACAATTTTAGAGTTTGTTACTGCATCTCTTGTACAACAGTTAACAACGATTTTCTCAAGCTTTGGTACTTGGTGTACGTTTTTATAACCAAACTTATCTGTTAATTGTTTTTTTACTTCATTCTTGTAATGATCATTTAATCTACTCATATCCGCCTCTACCCATTATCCAAGTACTGTTCCGCAAGATACTGCAACTCTGATTTTCTTACCATCTTTCTCTTCGATTCTTACTCTTGTTGCCTTTTTTGTTTTTGGGCTAACAACAGCTACGTTAGAAACATGAACAGGAGCTTCAATATCTACAATTCCACCTGCTGGATTTTCCTGAGTTGGCTTTAGAGCTTTCTTTACAAGATTTACCCCACCAACATAAACAAGGTTCTTTTTGAAATTAATTTTCTTAACTTCTCCAGTTTTTCCCTTATCTTTTCCAGCTAAAACTACAACTTGATCACTAACTTTTAACTTTTGCATATAATCCTCGCTTCAGCCTTAAAGAACTTCTGGCGCTAGAGAACAGATCTTAGTATAAGACTTTGCTCTTAACTCACGCGCAACAGGACCGAAAATACGTGTCCCTACTGGTTCGTTATTATTGTTTAGAATTACTACACTATTTTTGTCGAACTGTATATAAGAACCATCCTCTCTTCTGATTGGATACTTCGTTCTTACAATAACTGCCTTTTTAACGTCACCCTTCTTAATTTTCCCACCAGGAAGAGCCTGTTGAACAGCAACAACGATGACATCACCAAGGTTAGCGCTCATTCTCTTAGAACCACCTAGAACTTTAATACATTTAACTTCTTTAGCTCCAGAGTTGTCCGCCACTTCTAGCTTTGATTGCATCTGAATCATGGTTTACTCCATATATGGGCCATAGGCCCTTAGTTATTTACTTTAAATAATTCCCACTTCTTTAGTTTAGAATATGGCTTTGACTCAATAATCGTTACTGTGTCACCAACTTTTGCTAAACTGCTTTCATCGTGAGCATGATACTTCTTTGTCTTAGTTACGAACTTTGAGTAAGTTGCGTGCTTAAAACGTCTTGCAACGTTAACAACAACTGTCTTCTCGTTCTTTACTGAAACAACAACACCATCTAATTTTCTTTTAAACGCTTTTTGATTTTCTGCACTCATAGTTACTCACCCTTAGTACCTTTAGCTGTTAATAACTTCGCAATATTCTTTTTCGCTAGCTTTAACTGGTGAGGTTTTTCAATCCCACTAGTTGTTTTAGCCATACGAAGATCAAACATTGCTCTTCTCATTTCAGCTACTTTTGCATCAATCTCTTTAGCGTCCCAACCTTTAATGTCTTTGAACTCTAACTTCTGCATAAATTCCTCTTTCAAGTCCTAGTTAGCTACTATAGCTCTTGAGACTCTCTACTAATAATTCTTGTTTTAACTGGTAGCTTGTACATAGCAAGTTTAAGAGCTTGCTTACTTAGTTCTGGATCTACGTGCTTGATTTCAAACATTACTCTTCCAGGCTTAACTACTGCTACCCACTTATCTGGAGAACCTTTCCCTTTACCCATCCTTACTTCGGCTGGTTTCTTAGTCAGAGACTTATCTGGGAAGATCTTAATCCAAACATTACCACCCCTCTTGATCTTACGAGTCATGGCAATACGTGCTGCTTCAATTTGACGGTTAGTTATATACCCACACGTCAGGGCTTGTATAGCAAATTCTCCGAATGTGATAGTATTTCCACGGTTGGCCTTACCAGTCATTCTACCTTTTTGCTGCTTACGCCATTTTACTTTTTTAGGACTTAGCATATTTACCTCAATAAATTGTTTTTAATAACCTATTATTAACTACTTGTAAATTTCACCTTTATAAACCCATACTTTAACACCGATAACACCGTATGTTGTATGAGCTTCAGCTGTGTTGTAGTCAATATCTGCTCTTAGTGTGTGAAGAGGTACTTTTCTTTCTGTATACCCTTCAGCTCTTGCCATTTCAGCACCACCAAGTCTACCTGCAGTTCTAATTCTGATACCTTTAACACCAGCTCTAAAAGCTGATTGCATAACTTTCTTCATCGCTCTTCTAAAAGCAACACGCTTCTCAAGTTGAGCAGCAATGTTTTCAGCGATAAGTTTAGCGTCTGCATCTGGTCTCTTAACTTCTGCAATGTTGAAAATTAGAGTTCCCTTAGTAAGTCTCTTAAGGTCGTTTCTAACTTTTTCAATTCCAGCACCTTTCTTACCAATTGCTACACCCGGCTTTGCAGTGTAAACAGTAACTTTTACTTGGTCAGATGTTCTAGAAAGCTCAACGTTAGCAACGGCAGCATTCTTCATGTTTTTCTCGATATACTTTCTGATAGCAAGATCTTCGTGAAGTGTTTCTCCGTATTCTCTATCGTTGGCAAACCAGTTTGAGTGCCATGATTTAATATAACCTAATCTAAAACCGTATGGATGTACTTTTTGTCCCATTGTCAGATCCTATGCTTCTTTTAATTCAACTGTAATATGACTTGTTCTCTTTCTAATTCTGAATGCACGACCTTGAGCTCTTGGCTGAATTCTCTTAAGTGTCGGTCCTTCATCTGCGAAGATAGTTCCAACAACTAAGTTATCCAGGTCATACTTTTCTGAATCAGCAGCAACTGCAAGTCCACTGTTGATTAGTTTAGTTAGTACAATTGCGATTTCTTTCTTTTCGCAAAAACGTAAGATTCTTAGTGCCTCAGAAGCTTTTTTATTTCTGATAAGGTCACATACTTGTCTTACTTTTCTCGGAGCAATTCCAACTCTACTATTTTTAACTGTGATGGCCATATAGCCTCTCCTTATTCAACGCTAACGTTTATCTCTTACTCTTCTTATCAGCACCGTGTCCCCAGTAAGTTCTTGTTAAAGCGAACTCACCAAGCTTGTGACCGATCATATTGTCTGTTACATATACAGGAATGAATTTTTTCCCATTATGAACAGCAAAAGTAAGTCCAATAAATTCAGGTACAATTGTTGATCTTCTAGACCAAGTTTTAATAACCTTGTTACTGTTACCTTCTTCTTGAGCTGCAAGAGCTTTTTTCATAAGGCTAACGTCTACAAATGGTCCTTTTTTAAGTGAACGGGCCATGTCTATTCTCCTAACTTAATTACTTTCTACGTTTTACGATAAACTTGTCAGTTCTCTTGTTCTTTCTTGTCTTATAACCCTTAGTTGGTACACCCCATGGAGTCACTGGGTGACGTCCACCAGAAGTTCTACCTTCACCACCACCATGTGGGTGGTCTACTGGGTTCATAGCAACACCACGAACAGTTGGTCTGAAACCAAGTTTTCTCTTTCTACCAGCTTTACCGATATTTCTTTTCTCATGATCTAGGTTACCTACTTGACCGATTGTCGCCATACACACAACTTCAACCTTTCTTAGTTCACCTGATGGCATTCTTAGAAGAGCAAACTTCCCTTCTTTCGCCATGATCTGAGCATAAGATCCAGCAGATCTTGCTAATTGCCCACCAGCACCTGGATACATTTCAACGTTGTGTACCAATGTACCAACAGGAATGTCTTGAAGCTTCTTAGCATTTCCTACTTTAATATCAGCTGTCGCAGAAGAAACTACAGTATCGCCCTCTTTCAGTCCTAAAGGAGCAAGAATGTATCTTTTCTCACCATCTGCATAAGCTAATAATGCAATATTACATGTTCTGTTTGGATCGTAAGAGATCGCTTGTACAGTTGCAGGGATTTCAAACTTATTTCTTTTAAAATCAACAATTCTGTATCTTCTCTTAACTCCACCACCTCTATGTCTTACAGTGATGCGTCCATTATTATTTCTACCAGCGCTAGACTTCTTTTTAGCCGTTAAGCTTTTTACAAGTTTAGCACCCTTCGTTAACTCATCACTGTTAAGAACTTGCATTCTTCTTAGTGATGGAGTTGTTGGATTAAACTTTTTAATACCCATATTATCCTCGTACGCCTAAGCTAATTAAACACCTTTAAAAAACTCGATCTTTTGACCTTCCGCTAAAGTAACGAATGCCTTTTTGATCTTGCTTGTTTTCTTAACAGATTTCCCAGCTCTTTTTACTTTACCAGGAGTGATGTTAGTCTTCACACTAAGAACTTTCACATCGTAAAGTGCTTCAACAGCAGCTTTGATGTGGTTTTTGTTCGACTTTAGCTCTACTTCAAAACCATATCTATTATAGTTATCTGTAGCAGTAGACGTTTTCTCAGTGATAAGTGGTCTCTTTAATACGTTCTCTAAATTCATCATAATTACACCAACTTATTTAATAGATTCTCTAATGCAGACTTCTCAATTACTAGGTTTTCGAACTTTACGGCCTCATATACTGAGAAACCTTCAGCTGCCATACCTTTACCCCACTGAAGATTTTTCGCAGCTCTAAGAGCTTTAGAATTCTTGTCTTCAGTTACTACTAGTGCAGGTAGTAAACCTTTTCCGTTAAGAAGTTCAAACATTTCTTTTGTCTTACCTGTTGACTCTAATTTCTCAACAACAGTAAGTTTTCCTGCTTGAAGTTTGTCCGCGATGATAGATTGAACAGCAACCTTCATCATTTTCTTGTTCACTTTCTGAGCGTAATCTCTTGGTTTTGGACCGTGGACAGTTCCACCTCCAACCATAAGAGATGATCTAATAGAACCTTGTCTAGCTCTACCAGTACCTTTCTGCTTAAATGGCTTGATTCCACCACCGCTTACGTCAGTTCTTCCTTTAGTACATGCATTTCCTTGTCTTCTACCGGCAAGAGTTGCTTTAACTACTTGGTGAACAGCAGGAACATTAATATCCTCTGCAGTTAGGCTTACGTTTGTAGTAAGTTTCCCTGCATCCTCAAATTTCGCGTTAACAACTGTTATATCAGTCATGATTATTTCCTCACCTTAGCTAATTACTTCTTAAGAGCTTTCGCAACTTTAACAAAACCGTTCTTAGATCCTGGAACAGATCCTTTAAGTAGCATGTAACCCTTTTCAGTATTAACTTCTACTACCATGATGTTTTGAGTTGTTTGTTGCTTAGCACCCATGTGTCCTGGCATTCTTTTGTTTTTCCAAACCTTACCTGGAGTTGCTCTGTTACCAATAGAACCACCTCTTCTGTGGAACTTTGATCCGTGTGAAGCAGGCCCACCAGCGAAGTTGTGACGCTTCATCTGACCTTGGAAACCCTTACCTTTAGTAGTACCTGTTACGTCTACATAAGAGTTTGCTTCAAATCCAACTGCAAGTTCTTTACCTAAGTTAGCAGTATCAGCGCTTTCTGTTCTTACTTCTGCAAATCTTACATAGTTATTATCTACAGATGCCTTAGAAAGGTGACCTTTAGTTGCCTTCTTAACTAGTTTTTCTCTCTTCTCGTAGTAACCAAGCTGATAAGCTTCGTAACCATCTTTATCAAGAGTTTTAACTTGTGTAATGTGGTTTGGGATTAACTTGATAACTGTCACAGGAACGTGGTTACCAGCTTCATCGAAGATTCTTGTCATACCTGCTTTAACACCATAGATAGTGTCTAGAGATACAGAACCTGTTGATTCTACTGCTGTTTCAGCAGCTTGAGTTTCTTCTGTCATTTTTCCTCCACAGCATCACTCTACTCCTAGAGATGCATGCATGGTTAATAAATTTAATTAAGTCTAGGATTTATACTAGTACTTAATCTCTACGTCAACACCAGCCGATAGGTCTAACTTCATTAGGCTATCAACAGTCTGTTGAGTTGGGTCAATAATATCAATTAGTCTTTTGTGTGTTCTCATTTCGAACTGCTCACGAGATTTCTTGTCTTTGTGAGGAGATCTAAGAACAGTAAACTTGTTGATCTCAGTTGGTAAAGGGATTGGACCTGCTACTCTAGCTCCAGTCTCTTTAGCAGTTTGAACAATTTCATTTACAGAGTTGTCCAGCAACTTGTGATCATAAGCTCTTAATTTGATTCTTAACTTAGATGCTTTCATTACTTTTCCTGTTAAATATTAGTTTGAAACTGGTTTTTATTTTCTTTTGGGCCCTTTGTCAAACTTTTTTTTACACGAGGCCCCAAAATTTACAATATAAACCGGATTTATTTTATAAACTTATTACTTTAAACAAAAAGAAGGCTCCCTAAGGAGCCTCCTGTATATCATAAAAAATCTATTGATTATTCTACGATCTCAGCAACTGTTCCAGCACCGATTGTTCTACCACCCTCACGGATTGCGAACTTCAGTCCCTTCTCCATTGCGATTGGTGTAATCAGTTCTACTGTAAATGCTGTGTTATCACCTGGCATTACCATCTCAACACCGTCTGCAAGAGTAATATCTCCTGTCACGTCTGTTGTTCTGAAGTAAAACTGTGGTCTGTATCCCTTAAAAATTGGAGTGTGTCTTCCACCCTCATCTTTAGAAAGAATATAAACCTCACACTTGAATTTCTTGTGTGGTGTTACTGAACCTGGCTTAACTAGACATTGTCCACGCTCTACTTCTTCTCTCTTTACACCTCTAAGTAGTAAACCTACGTTGTCTCCTGCTCTACCTTCATCTAGAAGCTTTCTGAACATCTCAACACCTGTTACTGTTGTCTTAGTTGTTTCTTTGATACCTACGATTTCGATCTCTTCGTTTACCTTAATGATCCCTCTTTCTACTCTACCTGTACAAACTGTACCACGTCCTGAAATTGAGAATACATCTTCTACTGGCATTAGGAAGTCTAGGTCAATGTCTCTTGCTGGAGTTGGAATATACTCATCAACTTGATTCATTAGCTCTAGTACTTTATCTCTACCGATTTCTGGATTCTTTCCTTCAAGTGCTGCTAGTGCAGATCCCGCTACGATTGGAATATCGTCTCCTGGGAAGTCGTAAGATGAAAGTAGCTCTCTGATTTCCATTTCTACTAGCTCAAGTAGTTCTTCATCATCTACTTGGTCTACTTTGTTTAGGAATACTACGATCGCTGGTACACCTACCTGTCTTGCTAGAAGGATGTGCTCTCTAGTTTGTGGCATTGGTCCGTCCGCTGCTGAACATACTAGGATCGCTCCGTCCATCTGTGCTGCACCTGTAATCATGTTCTTTACATAGTCAGCGTGTCCTGGACAATCTACGTGAGCGTAGTGTCTTGCTTCTGTTTGATATTCGATGTGAGAAGTATTGATTGTAATACCTCTTGCTTTCTCCTCTGGTGCAGAGTCGATTTCATCAAATTTTCTTACGTCACCACCAAGAGCTTCAGCAAGTGTTACTGAAATAGCTGCTGTTAGTGTCGTCTTACCGTGGTCAACGTGCCCAATCGTACCGATATTTACGTGGGGCTTACTTCTGTCAAATGATTCTTTTGCCATGACTAACTCCTCATTAATTAATAGTGACGGTATGTATTAATTATCCGCATGAATTTAGATGTAAATTCCTCGTTTTTCAAGTATTACTTTCGCCAAATCCATTGAAATTTCTTCATATCGATCAAAATTCATCGTAAAATTAGCTCTACCTTGTGATTTTGATCTCAAATCAGTACTGTAACCGAACATTTCGGCCAAAGGAACCTCTGCATCGACAATCTCTTTATCTTGCTTAGCTCCCATATTCAGGATTTTTCCGCGTTTCATATTTATGTCAGAAATTACGTCTCCAGTGTAATCACTTGGAGTAATAACTTCTAGACTCATTTTTGGCTCCATCAACTTTAAGCCAGCATCTTGACACGCCTGTCTAAATGCATGTGCTGCCGCTATTGAATATGCAACATCTGATGCATCTTCTTCGTTATATGTTGCTGCAACTAATGTCGCCTTAATATTAATAAATGGGTATCCAGCGAGAGCTCCACCTAGTGACGAATCGTGAATTGATTTTTCAATAGCGCTAATAAACTCTTGAGGTAAATCTCTCTTTGTTAGTTCTGTTTCAAAAAGAACACCTGATTGATAATCTGTTGGTTCAACTTTAATAGTACAGTTACCAAAGACAACTTTCCCACCCTGTTCTTTATTAAAAGTATTTTCGGCTTGTGCCTGACCAACAACACTTTCCCTATAAGAAACTTGAGGATCACCAACTCTAATTCCGACTTTAAACTCTCTATCTAAGCGGTCACAAATAATTTCTAAGTGCAACTCTCCCATTCCAAATATAAGTAACTGTCCTGTTTCTTTATTATGTTTATAAGAAAAAGACGGGTCCTCTAAGCTCAGTTGTCTTAAAGATTCCATAAGTTTCTTTTCGTCATTTGCTGTTTTTGGCTCAATTGCTACGGAAATAACTGACTCAGGGAATTCCATTAGATCAAAAATAATCGTTCTATTTTCTGCACAAAGAGTTTCACCAGTAACTGTATCTTTTAGACCAGAAATAGCAATAATATCACCGGCCTTAGCCTCATCTACCTCAGTTCTCTTATCTGCGTGCATTTGAAGAATTTTATTAATCCTTTCTCGCTTACCCTTTAAAGGGTTGTAGACTTGTTGTCCTGACTTAAGGACACCAGAATAAATTCTAAAGAAAGTTAATGAACCAACAAATGGATCAGTTGCAATCTTAAAGGCGATCCCACTAAACAGATCATCTACATCTGGTCTTCTTACTTCTTCTTTGTCTTTGTTTTTACCGCCAACACCGTGAACCTCACCTCTATCAACAGGAGAAGGCAAGAAATCTAGTACGGCATCAAGTAGTGGTTGTACACCTTTATTCTTAAAAGCTGAACCACAGTAAACTGGCACAAACGAGTCCTTAATGACTGCTTTTCTCATTACTGATTTAATTCTTTCGATAGTGATATTCTCACCACCTAAGTATGCCTCAGCAAAGTCATCATCATAATCAGCTAATGACTCAATCAGCTCCTCTCTGGCCATCTCTGCATCGTCAGCCATATCCGCTGGAATATCTTCAACAATTACAGTTTCACCGAGATCATCTTCTTTAAATTTATATGCCTTCATTTCGATAAGATCGACGACGCCAGCAAACACATCTTCTGAACCAATTGGTAGCTGAGCTGCTGCGGCACTTTTTCCAAGCTTCGTTCTTATCTCTTCTATACAATTTTGAAAATCTGCTCCAACTCTATCCATCTTATTAACAAAAGCGATTCGTGGAACATTATATTTATCCGCCTGGGCCCATACTGTTTCAGACTGTGGCTCAACACCACCTACAGCATCAAAGACTCCTACGGCTCCATCAAGAACTCTCAGGGCCCTTTCTACTTCTATAGTAAAATCAACGTGACCTGGAGTATCGATAATATTAATTTTTTTCTTTTTCCAAGTACAAGTTGTTGCAGCAGAAGTAATTGTAATACCTCTTTCCTGCTCTTGTACCATCCAGTCCATTGTGGCTGCACCATCATGAACTTCACCAATCTTATGGCTTTTACCTGTGTAAAATAAGATTCTTTCAGTAGTTGTTGTTTTCCCAGCATCAATGTGGGCCATAATTCCAATATTACGGATGTCATTAAGTTGATCTGAACTCATTTTATGAGATTTCCTTGTGAAACATGTTTAAACAAAAAAAGGGCTTCAAAAAGCAAAGCAATTTGAAGCCCCATTTAAACTTATTTTTTACTAAATGTCGATTACCACTTAAGGTGAGCAAACGCTTTGTTCGCTTCAGCCATTTTGTAAACGTCTTCACGTTTCTTAACAGAAGCACCTCTACCTTGAGAAGCATCGATGATTTCATCAGATAGTCTCTCAACCATAGTTCTTCCGTTTCTGGCTCTTGAGTAGTCTCTTAGCCATCTAAGAGCTAGAGATTGTCTTCTCTGTGGTCTAACTTCAACTGGAATCTGGTAAGTTGCCCCACCAATTCTACGAGATCTAACCTCTACAGCTGGTTTAATGTTAGAAAGAGCTTTTTTGAAAACTTTTAATGGCTCTTCACCAGTCTTTTGCTCAACTCTTTGAAGTGCACCGTAAAAGATTTTCTCTGCTACAGCTTTCTTTCCACCGATCATTAGTGCGTTGATACATTTCGTAACAACGATGTCTTGGTAAATTGGATCAGGAAGTACTTGTCTAACCTGTGCTCTATGCTTTCTACTCATTATTCTTCTCCTTCATTCCGAATCACATGTGACTGGAATTACTCACCTTAGCTCCAAGTAGTTAAGCTAAAGTGCGCTTAAAATTTAATTTACTTCTTTGGTTTTTTACAACCGTACTTAGATCTTCTTTGTCCTCTTTTATCAACACCTTGACAGTCTAGAGTTCCTCTAATTGTGTGATAACGAACACCAGGTAGATCTTTTACCCTTCCACCTCTAATCATTACGATAGAGTGTTCTTGTAGATTGTGACCTTCACCACCAATGTATGATGTTACTTCAAATCCACTAGTTAGTTTTACCCTACACACCTTTCTCATAGCCGAGTTCGGCTTCTTAGGAGTAGTTGTGTAAACTCTTGTACAAACACCACGTCTCTGTGGGCATGCTTTTAGGGCAGGCGACTTAGTTTTAGTCGTCTTGTCTACCCTACCTTTTCTAATTAACTGGTTAATCGTAGGCATTTCCGCTCCTTCCTTAACTACAACAATATTACCAAGACAATAGTAGCCAAGATGATGTAACACATCATACTTGGCTACACAAGTTTTTTTAGAACATTAGTGTAGAACTTTCTTCAGTTCTAACAGCATCTGCATCATCGATTACAGCATCGTAATCACGGTATCTCATAACACCAGACCCAGCTGGGATCAGACGTCCCATAATTACGTTTTCTTTAAGTCCACGTAGTGCATCGGCCTTTCCTTCTAGAGTCGCTTGAGTTAGGACCTTAGTAGTTTCCTGGAATGATGCAGCTGAGATGAAAGAATCAGTAGTTAGAGCAGCTTTTGTAATACCAAGTAGTAATGGTCTAGCTTGAGCTGGCTCATAACCTTCAGCAACTAACTCTTCGTTCTTAGTGATTAGCTCTGCTTTTGTAACAGAATCACCAACAACAAATGTTGAGTCACCTGGATCAGTTACTTCAACTTTCTTTAACATCTGAGAAACGATTACCTCGATGTGCTTATCATCGATATCAACCCCTTGAAGTCTATATACTTCTTGGATTTCATCAACAATGTATTTTGCAAGTTCTTTAATACCAAGAACTCTTAAAATATCATGTGGATTAGCTGGACCATCCATAATTGGCTCACCAGCTCTAATGTAGTCACCCTCGTTAACTGTTACGTAACGTCCCTTTGGAATAGTGTAAACTACTGGCTCTGAACCATCTTCAGGTCTAACTAGTACACGACGACTTCCTCTTACCTCAGAACCAAACTCAATTGTTCCTGAAACATCAGAGATTTGAGCAGCATTTGTAGGCTTTCTAGCTTCAAATAACTCAGCAACTCTTGGAAGACCCCCTGTAATATCTTTCGTCTTTGTAGTTTCACGTGAAACCTTCGAAAGAACACCACCAACTTCTACAGTATCACCTTCGTTAACTGTTAGTGTCGCACCAACTTGAAGTCTGTATGACGCTTGTCTTTGAGCACCAGGAACGATTACCGGGTTACCGTCAGCATCAACGATTGTGATTCTTGGTTGAAGAGATGGATCTTTAGTTTCCATTACAACTCTCTGAGTAAGACCTGTAACAGCATCAGTTTGCTCAGAAACAGTTGCACCAACAACCATATCTTCAAACTTAACTGTACCAGCTACTTCAGTAAGTAATGGAATTGAGAATGGATCCCATTCAATTAATGTATCCCCAACGTTTACATCGTCACCTTCTTTAAAGAAAAGCTTCGCACCATAAACAGCTGGATATTTTTCTTTTTCAACACCACGAGCATCCTTAATTAGAAGCTCTCCGTTCTTATTCATAATAATAAGACCGTTTGGAGTTTCAGCTGTTTGAACATTATCAAATACTACTTTACCTGCAGTTCTAACAGTCGTTTTGTTAACCTGTGCACCGGCAGTTGCAGTACCCCCAACGTGGAATGTACGCATTGTAAGCTGTGTACCTGGCTCACCAATTGACTGAGCAGCAATAACACCAACAGTTTCACCAATAGAAACTAGTGTACCTCTTGCAAGGTCACGTCCGAAACACTTCGCACAGAAACCATACTTTTCGTTACATGTAAGAACTGATCTACCTTTAATCTGGTCAACTTCATTCTCTTTTAGCATTTCAAGGTCAAGCTCTGTAAGCATGTGACCAGCTGGAAGAACTTCGTCACCCATTGCAGATAATACAGGAGAAGCAGTTACACGCCCCATTGCTCTATCAGCAACGTGCTCAACAACTTCACCAGCTTCAATTCTTGAAGTTAGTGTAATTCCATCTGTAGTTCCACAATCTTCAGTTCTGATAATCCCGTCCTGAGCAACGTCAACTAAACGTCTTGTCAGATAACCTGAGTTAGCAGTTTTAAGGGCCGTATCAGCTAGACCTTTACGGGCACCGTGTGTAGACGTGAAGTACTGAAGTGCCGATAGACCTTCACGGAAGTTTGAAGTAATCGGAGTTTCAATAATTTCACCAGATGGCTTAGCCATTAGACCCCTCATGGCAGCAAGCTGTCTCATCTGCTGTGCAGAACCCCTTGCTCCAGAATCGGCCATCATATAAAGTGCATTGAATGATGGAGCATAAATTGGCTCTTCACCTTCTTTATCACTTGTAAATTCGTCAGTTGAAATTCTCTCAAGCATAACCTTAACAAGTTTTTCAGTTGTTTGTGACCAAACATCAACAACCTTGTTATATCTCTCACCGTTTGTGATCGAACCTTCATTATACTCTTCAGTAATTCCATGAACTTCAGCGTGAGCCTCTTTAAGAATTCCTTCTTTTTCTTCAGGAATTGTCATATCTACAACGTTAATTGAGATACCAGCTCTAGTCGCCATATCATAACCAGTCTGCATTAGACTATCCGCTAGAAGAACTGTGTCTTTTTCAGTTCCCTTTCTATACGTATTATCTAGTAGCTTAACTAGCTCTTTCTTACCAAGTACAGTGTTGATATCTTCATAAGTTAGACAGCTTGGAATGATGTCATAGATGAATGTTCTACCAACAGTTGTCTCATAGATTTTCCCCTCAACACGAACCTTAATTGGTGATTGAAGGTGAAGGTTTCCAGAGTGGTAAGCAAATTGTGCTTCCTCTTTAGAAGAGAAAGTTTTCCCATATCCACGAGCATATGGTCTTGTTCTTGTCATATAGTATAGTCCAAGAACGATATCCTGAGATGGAACAATAATTGGTGAACCATCTTTTGGAGATAGAATATTATTTGTAGACATTGCAAGAACACGACACTCAACTTGTGCTTCAAGTGAAAGTGGTAAGTGAACTGCCATCTGGTCACCATCAAAGTCAGCGTTGAAGGCAGTACAAACAAGAGGGTGAAGTCTAATAGCTTTACCTTCGATAAGTACTGGCTCAAATGCCTGAATACCAAGACGGTGAAGAGTTGGAGCACGGTTTAGAAGAACTGGGTGCTCTTGAACTACTTCTTCAAGAATATTCCATACTTCTTCTTTTTGTTGCTCAACCATTCTCTTAGCAACTTTAATCGTTGTACAGTGACCCTTTTCAATTAGTCTGTTGTAAATGAACGGCTTGAAAAGTTCTAAGGCCATAAGTTTTGGAAGACCACATTGGTGAAGTCTTAAACTTGGACCAACAACAATTACAGATCGCCCAGAGTAGTCAACACGTTTCCCAAGTAGGTTTTGACGGAAACGCCCTTGCTTACCTTTAAGCATATCTGAAAGAGATCTTAGTGGACGCTTATTAGCACCAGTGAAGACTTTACCTCTTCTACCGTTGTCAAATAGAGCATCTACTGCTTCTTGAAGCATTCTCTTTTCATTTCTAATGATAATTTCTGGAGCATTAAGTTCTTTAAGTCTTCTTAGACGGTTGTTTCTGTTGATAACACGTCTATATAGATCGTTAAGATCTGAAGTTGCAAAACGTCCAGCCTCAAGAGGAACTAGTGGTCTAAGATCTGGTGGTAGTACAGGAATAACATCCATCATAAACCACTCAGGCTTGTTATCAGACTTCATGATTGATTCAACAACCTTTAGTCTCTTAACAAACTTAGTTCTAGCCATTTCAGTCGTAGCGTTAGCAAGACCTCTTCTTAAGTTTTTATTCTCTAGATCGATATCTAATTTAGATAGTAGATCTCTAACAACTTCACCACCCATTCCAGCTTCAAAGTCTACACCTTGAGCCTTAAGTTCAGTATATTGTTGCTCAGAGATTACTCTACCAATTTCAAGTCCACCCTCTAGCTCATCAGTCGCCGAAGCAGTAACAACGTATGCTTCATAGTAAAGAACCTTTTCAAGTTCTTTAAGAGTTAGGTTAAGTAGAGCTCCAAGACGAGATGGTAGTGATCTAAGGAACCAAATATGTGCTACAGGAGCAGCTAGTTCGATATGTCCACATCTCTCACGTCTTACTTTTGAAAGTGTAACTTCAACACCACACTTCTCACAAACAACACCTCTGTGCTTCATTCTCTTGTACTTACCACAGATACATTCGTAATCTTTGATTGGTCCAAAAATCTTGGCACAGAATAAACCATCTCTTTCTGGCTTATATGTTCTATAGTTAATAGTTTCTGGCTTCTTAACTTCACCAAATGACCATTCGCGAATTGTGTCCGGAGACGCCATTCTAATAGAAACAGCTTCTACGCTAATTGGATCTTTTGGTTTATCAAAAAAGTTTAAAAGGTCTTTCATTGTATACCCTCAAATATGCCCCTGGGTTTTACCCCAGGGAATTTAAATTAACGTAACGATTCCTCTTCTCTTTCTTCTTCTAGCTTAATGTCTAGACATAGAGCCTGAAGCTCTCTGATGAGTACGTTGAATGATTCTGGAAGACCAGGTTCAAGAACTTGCTCACCTTTAACGATAGATTCATACATTCTTGTTCTACCGATAACGTCATCTGACTTAACTGTTAAGAATTCCTGAAGAGTATAAGCTGCACCATATGCTTCAAGTGCCCAAACTTCCATTTCCCCAAGACGCTGTCCACCGAACTGAGCCTTACCACCAAGTGGCTGCTGAGTTACAAGTGAGTATGGTCCAGTTGATCTAGCGTGAAGCTTTTCATCAACAAGGTGGTGTAGTTTAAGCATATACATAATTCCAACAGTAACATCTTCTGCGAAAGCATCACCTGTTTTACCGTCGAATAGTGTAGTTTTACCATTATCTTCAAGATCTGCTAGCCTAAGCATTTCTCTGATATCTGCTTCTGAAGCACCATCAAATACTTTAGTAGAGAATCTAACACCAGAAGTAAGCTTCTTAGAAAGAGCTTTTACTTCGTCATTGCTAGCTTTCTTTAACCAAGCATCAACTGATTCAGACTTGTAGATAGCTGAGATATAATCTTTTAGCTCATGCATCTCTCTTTCTTCTTCAAGCATTAATTTGAACTTATCTCCAAGTCCTCTACCTGCCCAACCGAGGTGGAGTTCAAGAAGCTGTCCAATATTCATACGTGACGGTACCCCAAGAGGGTTAAGTACGATTTCAACTGGTGTACCATCCGCTAGGTATGGCATGTCTTCAGCTGGTAGAACATTTGAGATAACACCTTTGTTACCGTGTCTACCGGCCATCTTATCACCAGGCTGAAGCTTACGCTTAATCGCAACATATACAGTAACTTTCTTGATAACACCTGGAGGAAGCTCATCACCTCTGTGAAGTTTAGCGATCTCATCAGTTGTTTTTTGTCTAACTCTGTTGATTCTGTTTCTGATATCAGCAAAGTACTCAGAAAGTCTTTCTTCAAGCTCAGCTTGAAGTGGTAAGTATCCAATTAGCTCAAATGGAATCTGAGCAAGTACTTCACCAGTGATATCTGCACCTTTTTGAAGAAGTTCAGTTGAACCATCTTCTGATACAAGTTTATCAGTAGTTTTAGCACCTTTTAACATCTCAGCAATTTTTAGAATTGCAGAAGTTTGGATAGCTTTGATCTCAATTCTTTCGTCTCTTCTTAGTAGTGTTGTTTCTTGCTCAATAATCTCTTTAGATC
>NZ_AUNJ01000010.1 GCF_000447775.1 Bacteriovorax sp. DB6_IX | reverse complement strand
TTCTGTTTGGTGGAGGTAAGGTCGAGGTGGTTCTAGATTCACCAAAAGTTAACTATATAGAGTTTAAGACCTGTTCCAATTGGGAACGTGCCTTGGCAAAGAAGAAAAACAGCAAGAACAATAAAAGTAAGTCGACAAGTGTAGAAAAAGCTGGTGATTTAAAAAAATCTGAGACAAATCCGTCGTCAGGAGATGATGTCTT
>NZ_AUNJ01000009.1 GCF_000447775.1 Bacteriovorax sp. DB6_IX | reverse complement strand
TTAGAATATTTAAGAGATAGAGATGAATAAACCAAAAGAAGAGTTCTTCTAAGAAATTAAGAGCTGTTAGCTTTTCAGGACTTAATGTGGCAAGAAGTACTAAGAAAAAAAAGTTGAACTTCGCGAGCTTCCTTCTTTTCGTTAGGTAGATTGGTCTAAGTAAAATCAGTTTCAAGTCTCTATTAGTTATTCTCATAGAAAGATTCTATATGGGGATGGGATGTGAGAGGAGAAAAAGAATTGCTTAAGCTGTAAAATCAGTAGTTTGGAGTCTTTTTTTGGCAGTCGTGGATTGATTTTAGTGCCTGAAAAAACAGCTAGATAAGGCCTTGTCTAGTACATTCTTTAAGAAGGAAATTCTCACGCTCAACAGACATTCCTTTCTTTTCACTTGAGCGAATCGTTTCTTCGTTATGTGCGATAGCATCATGAATATTAACCCAAACGGCTTTCATCCCATTTGAGATCTCATAGTCCTCGTAAGATGTTTCACCGAGCTTACGATCGACTTTACAAGTGAAACAATAGGAAATCATATGTTGAATATCGTGCTCTGGTTTGTACCAAGGGCGATACTCTTCATAGATACCAAAGTCTTTTATGTCGCGAATATTTTGGGCCCCTGTTTCTTCTTGAAGTTCACGGATCAGTCCTGTTTGAATATCTTCGCCTTCATCAATTCCACCACCGGGAAGAGAGTAGTCATGGTATCTCTCAGTATATAGAAGTAAGATGTCTTCTCCATCGATTACAATGGCCCGTGCAGCTTTTCTATGAAGGACTTTTTGATCTTCAAGACTTGAAATTGAAGGGTGAATGGCCTTCTTTAAAAGTTTCATTAGAATTGAATGACTTGAGTTGAACCATCACCAATTGTTCCCGAAGATGGAGCAGGTGATTGGTTTTGATCTAGGTCATCTGTGTTAAGAATTTCATCACAAAGCTTTTTTACTTTAGCTCGAATGGGATGGTAACGAAACGCAACAGTATCACAATCTTTTTGGGTAATTTGAACAGAGAACTTTTCAATACACTTGAGTGCAGATGAAGTTCTTAGGGGATATGTTGGCATATTGTCAGCGACTCTTAAGCAAGAGTTAAAAGTTGTCGTCTTTTCAAAACACTGTGACATGGCCGCGCGCTTAGCTGCGAGTCCATAATAACGATCTGCTAATAGAGGGCACTTCAGTTGAAAGTTATGAATAGGATATTTACTTAAACAAATATCGAAGCCTCTGTTTCTTCTATTTGGCGAGTACTCTTTAAATTCAACATCACTAAAACATCTATCGATATTATAGGAATGATCCGTATAGCTATACTGTGAAGCTGCAGCGGAGAAGTTAAGTAATGTTGTCAGTATAAGAAGTAATCTTGTCACAATTAAAACCCGTAGTATGATTGATTTTCTTTGACACAGATATACTTAATTGTACGGCTATATGGTGAGTTCTCAAGGGCCGTTGTTCTCCCCATTGGGTATTCACCATCAACAATACCATACTTATAACCATGTTGTTTTATTCCCCAATGATATGGCCCTCTTGTTAGTCCACCTTGGTAGAAACCTCTTGCAAAGAGATGTCTCATTTCATTAACTGTGGCCATACGCTTTCCAAATGAGCGACAGTTCTCATCAATTGTCTTAAGCATATGACGGAATTGAACGTAAGTAGAAGTTCTAAAAGTTTTGATTCCATCAACGATTAAATTCTTTCCACCAATATTTGTCTTAAGAGGAAATCTCGTTTTGTGAAGTGAGTTGAATACAAGAAGCGCTAGGGATTTTCCAAGCACATCTAGATTTTGAACCTTCGCTCTTGAAGCATATGAACGAGAGATTCCTGTTTCATTATTAGTGAGCTTTAAAATGGCATAGACACCAGCCCCAGGTCGTACTCCCCAAAGTAGGTGAGCACTGTACTTAGCATAGGCTGAACCAGAGATTTCGATTAGCCTTTTTCCACCTTCGTTTTCAAAGTTATCATAGATAGTTTCAAGACCACTTCTAAAGTATGAAGCAATAGTCTTGGCCATTCCAATCTTAGCAACTTGTCTTCTATCGTAAACTCTATCATCAAAAGCAAGAATCATTCCTAGTGCTTCTGAGCCTGTTGCACCGGCCTTAAGAAGATCAACGGCCTCTTGAATATATTCCTTTCTAAGTTCAGACGTTGTTCTTGAGAACATTTCTTGAAACTCTGCCATGTCCACTCCTTGAGTGGTCATCATATTATCGCTGATTGTTTTAACAGAAGTTTTGTCCTTCCAAAAACTGTCAAAGGCCATCGTCGATTGGCACATCAATACAAGTGCGATTACTAATCTTTTCATAGAAACTCCATATAGTAGATTCTGACTTTATAGCATAAAGGGGGAGCTCGATT
>NZ_AUNJ01000008.1 GCF_000447775.1 Bacteriovorax sp. DB6_IX | reverse complement strand
TCCCAGCTCGGCCGTTCCATGACCATAGATCATCGAGACTTGAACAGGAATACTAATGGCAATTGCCAAGAATAGTAGAGCATAGATATTAAAAATTAGAGGCTTGGTTTTCATAGAACCCTCCCTTATTTTGATTGAAGTGATAACAGAAACTCTTTACTTTTCCGATATAGTTCTTTGCTTCTTTAATAACTTTTGATCTGGCCCAGAGCTTTCCATCTCTGATTAGTCTCATCTTGATTCTATAGGGACCTGAATTATAACTGGCCAAGATAAGCTCAGTTAGAATCTTCTCTTTATCAAAATTAGTTCCATAGGCCCTTTCGATTAAATCAATATTTCCATTCCAATACCTTTCAAGATACTTGATATACTCGAGACCACCTTGAACGGATTTCCTCTTATCTAGTCGCCAGTCGTGTTTCTTAGAAATCTTTCCAATTTTGATCATCGTTCTAAGAATAGGGACAGGTAGCTTCTTAATTCTTCTGTCGGCCTTCCAGTTTTGGTGCTTCTTAAGAACATGGTGGCTTGCAAGATTTGTTACCTGAGTTAGACCAATGGCCTTGGCATGGCTCACTGATTTCGCATCAAATCCAGATTCTTGTGCGATTAAGGCCGTCATCATAGAAGGGTTGATTCCTTTTTTGACGGATTCCTTTTCCACGAGTTTGATAAAACTTTCTTTAACATTAAATGGAGAAGTATTATAGACATAGGCCTGCTCGTTTATCTCACAAGTTGGATGGTCATACTTTCTTCCGTAAACAGACTTATCCTTTGAAGAGACATAGTAGAGATGAATATCATTTTCATTATTGGCCAAGAGTCTTAGGCCCTTTACTTTGATGATGAGATTATTCTTATTCTGGTAAACGATTTCTTTAACATTATTTAAACTAGGAGTGATATCCTTGTGATTCCAAAATAACTTAATATTATTATGATTGAGAATCTCAAAATCTGACTCTAAAATAATGTAGAAGTCATGAGACTCATGCCAGTTCTGTTTCTTTGGGTAGAAGCTAATATCAACACCTGTAGCGGTTGCTGGTTTTCTCTCTCCTTCCCAGATAGAGAGCCCCTTATTCTTAGAGAATATATTCTTAGTATCGCTACTAAACGGATTCATTGGCCCGGCACAAGAACAAAGAAGTCCAAGTGCGACACCTAAATGAATAAGTGAAATACAATTTTTGTAAACTTTCCCTCGCATCACTACCAGTCCCCTGAAGATTTTATTCTTTACTCACGGAACTAACGTGCGGAAGGTGTGAGTGATGTCGTCTGAATTTCTATTCATTATAAATAGCTTCCCAAAGACATTGAGCTTTTTTTCACAATTTACTCAATGATTGGATTAATTCCGATATCTTAGCTCTGGTATTTAGCAAAATAACTCTACAATTCTGGTTTTGTTCACTCCTCAAAGATTGCCTCGTAATTTTGGTACGCGGGTCCTTTTGGCCGATTTAACAAATAAGTTGCTGTTTTTACGAAAAGGACTCGCGTACCTTTCGGTGCTCCTATATAATGGAAATCTATGAAAGCGAATTTGAATTTTATAAAAAGAACCCCTGTACAGCTCTTACAAAGTTTACTTGATGAATCTAAGAAGAGAATTATTGGAAAAGAGGATCAGAGTATTATTACTGTGGCGGCGATCTTATCTGGAGGTCATATTCTTATAGAGGATGCTCCAGGAATGGGGAAGACGACACTTGCTCATACGATGGCATCTCTATTTGGTTTAGATTTTAATAGAATTCAATTCACTTCAGATCTTATGCCTTCCGATATTCTGGGATTTAAGTATCTTGATAATAAATCACAGTCATTCAAATTTAGTAAGGGACCAATTTTTACAAATGTTCTCTTGGCCGATGAAATTAATAGGGCCTCACCAAAAAGTCAGAGTGCTTTTTTACAGGCCATGGAAGAGCGTGAAGTTTCTATTGAAGGGGAAGACTTTCAACTTAATAAATACTTTGTCGTTATTGCCACTCAAAACCCTGAAGACCAAGTCGGAACACATCCGCTTCCAGAGTCTCAAGTCGATCGTTTCTCAGTCTGTTTCTCTATGGGAGAAAATACCCGTGAAATTGAACGAGAGATCCTGTCACAAGAGACAAGGGTAACAGAACTCGAGATTCAATCTCCCATCTCAAATGGTGATATTGAGGATTTGAGAGATCATATAGCAAAAATTGAGATCAATGAAACGTGCCTCGATTATATTCTAGATGTTCTGGATAAAGTTCGCGCTGAACTAGGTAACCATATTTCTATTAGAGCAGGTCATGATCTTAAGAAGCTTTCTCGAGTCTTGGCCGCAATTCATGGTCGTAGTTTTGTCATACCTGAAGATATTTCTTTTTTTGCACCTTATGTTCTAGGCCATAGAGTTAGCTCAGGTGAGGATATTAATCTTGGAATTAATAAAGTTAAATCCATTCTTGCAGAAGTTGAGGCACCGCTTAAGAAATAAGCAGCTTGCGGGGAATAGGGTTTACATTATTCCTAGCCGTTTTGGACTTCTCTACTTAATGATACTCTCTTTTAGTATTATCCTAGCTGTGAGCTTTGGACATGCCTTCTCATACTATCTTTCAGCATTGCTCTTTGTTCTCTTTATTATTGCTGCATTTATGTCAAATAGTTATATGAAGAATTTAGAGATTCAAATTGTTGAAGGAGACTATCTGGTTTCTCAGTCACAGGACTATGGAGTGAAATTTCATGCCCATGCAATAGATGATCCCTCGCTAAGCTTTATTCTCGAGTATCAAAGTGGCAATAAGAAGAGTTCAAAAGAGGTCCTGATTCATGAGAAGAAATCTCTATTTACTTTCTATTATAATTTCTTTCATTGGGGTGTGAAAAAGTACTTGAGAATGAAAGTGAGCTCTAGCTATCCTTTCTTTCTCTTTACAACATGGAAATACCTAAAGTGTGAGGAAGAATTTATTATCTATCCTAAAGTCTCTAAAAGAAGTTTTAATCGCCACAAGGATACTTCTCAAAAAGAGTATGATGATATTGAATTACGAGCTTATATTCAAGGGGAGCCTCTCAGTCGTGTTCATTGGAAGAAGTATGCACAAACCTCACAACTTATTGTTAAAACAGAATTAGGTGGTGAAAGTGATATTAACCTGATTGATGAGAATCTACTGAATAAGATAGATAAGGAGATAGCTGTTGGAATTATCTGTCATGAGATTCAGGAGCATATTAGAAAGTCAAAGAGTTTTGCCTACTTAAGTAGAGAGAAACATTTTCGAATTGTTTCGCGACCAAAGCATATGATGGATATTGCAAGGAGCCTGATTCATGAAATTGAGTAGGGCCGATCTTATCATTCTAATTATTCTCGCATTAAGTAATATCCTTGTGATTACCCCTTGGTTTTACTTATATTTCATACTCGCTCTTGCAAGTTATTACTTTTTCAAAAATCAACGTCGTTGGCATATGATTAAGCGCGTGATGGCCGTTGGGGCTTTCCCCGCTTTTTGTGGACTTTACGGGGCCATTAAGCAGGTCGAGCCGATGGTTTGCGCAATTGGGATTTTGGCCCTTCTCAAATATCTCGAAATACAAAATATTCGAGATCGACTTTCATATTATACCCTTGTGATTGTATTTATCTGTGGAAGTGTTCTTCTAAGTGATCAGATCTTATATTTGGCCATATCCATTGGGAGTATTCTCTATATTTTCTACCAACTTGCGATGGTTAGTGGAGTCAGGTTTCAAGGATTGAGGCTTCTAAAAATACTTGTGCCTTCAATTCTATTTTCAACATTTATCTTTCTCATAGTACCTCAAGTTAAAGTTGGTAATATCTTTAAGTATGTAGGTGATCGCTCAGGGCAAGGTGGTTTTTCTGAAAGTGTCAGCCCTGGAGATTTTAAAAAGATCGTTGAAGATGATCGTCTCTATCTCTTTGCAAAGTATAAGAAGTTACCTCGTCGTGGTTACTGGAGGGGGATGACTTATAATTATACGGATGGAAGAACATGGCGACAGCGTGGTGTTAGACCACGAGTGGTAACTGTTAAGGGCAGTGCTGAATCGGACTTCATTGTTAGAAAAGTTGAAGGGCGAAGAACACCCTTATTCTTTCTTGAGAGTACCCAAGTCGTGGGGCATAAGAATCCTCTTGGAATTTTTGAAAATACATATTTTGATATTCTACCGCTCAAAGATAATACAAGTCTCTATGCTCTGAACTTTATTGATAAGAGTGATAATCGTGTTTCCCAAAGAAAGCCAGATAAGTTTTCAACTCAATACCCAAAAAAGAATATCTCTTCGCGTTTTACTGACTTTCTTGAAAAGGTCGAAGGAGAGAGTACTAATGATAAACTTAATTCTCTTATCGATAATTTCCGTACCTTGAATCTTGAGTATTCACTTGAGACTGAGATTGATCAAGGAAAGGATCTCAGTGAGTTTCTCTTTAATTATAAGAGGGGATACTGCATTCACTTTGCTTCATCTTTTGCCTTGGCCTTAAGGGTATTAGGAATACCGGCCAATGTGGTTGGGGGCTTCTACGGTGGGGAGATTAATGCTAAAGATAAGTTTGTTCTCGTCAAAGGTGGTAACGCCCATGCCTGGATTGAATACTGGGATGGAGAGAGATGGATTGAATTTGATCCGGTGGGGTCTATCGTTCAAGCTTCACAGATGCCTCGAAATGATTTTGCCCGTTTTTCTGAATTAGAGGATCAGAGTGACTTTGCTCTGAATAGCGGTATTGTGGGGATTATTGATGATATAAAGAGTATCTATTATCAGCTTAATTTTGCCTTCTTTGAATTTGATTTTGAGCGACAACTTGTGCTCTTTGAAAGATATAAGCAGAGAGTTAGTGAACTTAAATCTCAGGACTATATGAAGATTGTTGGTTTACTTATTCTATTATCTCTTCTTATTTATTTCATAAGGCTCCTTACTAAATATCAACGCTCTTTAAATTATGATGAAGATTTTGTACAAAAACTTAAGAAGATTTTAAGTGTTGAAAGAATAAATCACTCGGGACATTTACTCGAGATCTTGGTAAAGCATGGTGTTGATAGAGAACTGGCCAATAAGTATCGCGAAGCATTTATCAGGCAGAATTACTCTTCACAAGAGATTCCTCGATCTGAGTATCGGGAGTTGAAGAAGGAGATTTTAAGATCTCTTAATAATTCTTTTAAAAACCATAGTAGAAACCATTAGTCTTATCAGCTAAG
This sequence comes from Bacteriovorax sp. DB6_IX, assembly GCF_000447775.1. Classification (GTDB taxonomy): domain Bacteria; phylum Bdellovibrionota; class Bacteriovoracia; order Bacteriovoracales; family Bacteriovoracaceae; genus Halobacteriovorax_A. The sequence continues at coordinate 2,986 of NZ_AUNJ01000008.1, read as the reverse complement.
GTCTTGAGAAATTGATAGAGATTACTTCCCTTTGAGAATTTATTCTGTCCCACGCCAATTGTATTGACTTGGACATCTCTAGAGTTCTTCGTCACGATTTCTTCAATAAGTGAATTGATATTATCTTTTCTTGAGCTACCAGAGAGAGTCGGAACACCATCACTAAGAAGCACAATATCAGTAAGCTCTGGATAATTATTTAGAGTATAGAGAAGGGCAGACCTCGTTGGGGTACTTCCTCTTGGCATTAACTTAGCAAGAAAATTGTAGACTTCATTCTTAACATCCATGGTGCTCATTCCTTGGGTAATTCCCCAAAGAGAGTAATAATCTTGACGAGGAGAGTGAGGGAAGTAGACAATATCCACTTTGTAATCCTCTCCCATTGAGGCAATGAGCATCTTTAGGCCGGCCTTAACCTGTCCTAACTTTTCTCCGGCCATACTTCCTGAGACATCGATGAGAAAGACGATATTCTTGCCTTTAAAATCAAAGCCTACTTCATGATCACCATTCTTTGAAATTGTTGGAGTTTTGGGTGGCTCCTTCACTTTCTTTGCACTCGCAACTTGGGCCTGTAGGTTGGCAATCTCTTCTTTTAGTTGCTTGATGGTTAAGCGACCTTCTTGAATGACCTTATCTTTGGCCTTTGATTGGTCGACGCACTTATTGAGCAGTTTCTTCTCAATGGTACAGGTGGCCTTTTTAACTTGGGTGGAGCTATCAACTGCTTCATTCTTTGGAACTGAGATAAAGAGAATAATCACCGCTCCCAGAGCTCCTGAGAGAAGATCGAGAAATGATATATTAAAGACATTTATCTCTTTCTTTCTACGCATGATTAGATCTCAATCTTATTGATAAAATTCTCAATAACGTATTCTTTACTTTTAACATGGAAACCATCAGTAACTTTTTGGAGATCATGGAAGAGCCACATCAAAATAATACTAAGAATAAGGGCCACAAGAGTTGTGTCAAAAGCAACCCCTAAGGTCGCAGTAATGGCCTTCATGTCTTTGCCATTTGCGATCATGAGGGCTTGAGAAATTCCTAGGACTGTTCCAATGAAACCTAAAGAGGGGATGGCCCAAAGGAGATAGCGAATATTTGTTTGTTCCATTTCAGAGCTATCTCGATGAAGGTCAGTCATTATATTAATAACATCGAGAACTTCTGAGATACTCTTTGTGCTTCTAAATTTTGCACAGGCGTTTTTAATTAATTGTGTCAGAAGAGTTTTGGCGTGCTTCTTTTCAAACTCTCTGATCTTTTGATGAATATCATAGACGTCATTGGCCATAATCATATGTTTTTCACTCTTTGGCAGAAGATTTGCCTTAAAATATGATGTCTCGGCCACAACCCTTTTTTTGAGACTTCTAATGTCGAGTAGTGCCCAGACAAAAGCAAAATATGTTGACCATTGAATATAGCCACCTGAGAGAAAGTCACCTCCGGCCAAAAGGAGAAGGCGTTCAAATATTGTGAAGCCCTTGCCTTGAATGCTGAAGTAGACGATATTCATCAGTCCAATAAAAACGGTACTTGAGATAAAAGCTTGGGTAAATATTGTTAAATCTTTCTTATCCAGCATGATTTTTCCTAAGCAGACTTATTTGTGCTCTTTAGTAATAGTTATTATAATTTAATTGTAATGATTTTGAGGAGATATAATAGTGGGTAAAAATAAAGAGATAGAAAACGAACTAGAAAATGGCCCAGAAGGTGAGCTTTGTGTAAGAACCCTTGCCATGCCAGGAGATACGAATCCAAATGGAGATATCTTTGGTGGTTGGGTTCTTTCTCAAATGGATATTGCCGGAGGAATTTATTCTGGAAAACGATGCCATGGTAGAACTGTGACCGTTTCTGTAGAGACGATGACTTTTCACAAACCTGTGATCGTTGGGGATGTTCTTTGTTGCTATTGTAGTACAATTAAGGAAGGAAATACTTCTTTGAAAATGAAGATTGAGGCTTGGGTTATTCGTCGCTTTGAAACTAAACGTGTCAAAGTTACTGAAGGGACTTTCACTTATGTTGCGGTAGACCAAGACAGAAGACCACGTTCAATTGATTCATACGATACAAAATAGGATTATATATGTCAGAAGTAGTATTTGAAGCGAGTTCCGTTTTAAAAAAATATGGAACAAAAACAGCACTTACAGATTTTTCACTTACCTTGAATAAAGGCGAAGTCGTGGCGCTTTTGGGACCTAATGGTGCCGGGAAGACAACATTTGTAAAATCTCTCTTAGGCTTACTTAAAATAAATTCCGGAAGCTTATCTCTTTTTGGAATGGATATTCAGAGTAAGCAGGCCAAGAGAAGGCTGGCCTATCTTCCAGAGAAATTTACTTTCTATTCTTACTATACAGTGGAAGGGACTCTTCGTTTCTATGCCAATATGTACGATGTTCCTAAAGAGCAGATTTCAGAGAATATTGATAACTCACTTAGAAGACTGGGAATCTTTGAACTAAAGGGAAATAAAGTTTCTGAACTTTCTAAAGGACAGCTCCAGCGAGTTGGATTGGCCTGCTCTATTGTTGGTGGCCAGGAGTTTATCATTTGGGATGAACCTTTTTCTGGATTAGACCCAATTGGAGTAAAAGAAGTTCGCGATCTAAGTATCGATCTAAAAAATGAAGGACGTACTGTTCTCATTAACTCTCATATTTTAGCGGAGATGGAGAAGATGGCCGATAAGATCGTCATTCTCAATCATGGGCAAGTTAAGGCAGTTGGTTCTGTCTCTGAAGTGGCACAAGGGGGAACTCTTGAAGATAGATTTTTTAGTTTAATTAAAGGTTCTGAATCATGTTAAATCCTACTCTTGTTACAAATACGATACAAAAAGAAATCAGAAATAAAGGTATTATTTTTCTCTTTGTTTTTGCTATTGGCTTTCTCTTTGCTGGGCATAAATTAGCGATTATGTTCAATGTTAATTTTGGTAATGAGGCCACGAGTCAGTTTT
>NZ_AUNJ01000007.1 GCF_000447775.1 Bacteriovorax sp. DB6_IX | reverse complement strand
TTCTAATTGCTTAGAAACAACTTTATTCTTATCTTTTTCTTCATTTCTTTGTTTTTCTAATTTTTCGATCTTTGAATAAAGAAGTTTCTTATTCTTCTTATGTTCTTCGAGCATTGATAGTTTTTCTTTTAAATCTGTTTGTAAAGAGTTGAGCTTTTGCTTTCTATTTTCAAGCATGGCCATAATTCTCTTCTTATCTTCTCTCTGCTTTTGAATTTCCTTAATCTTGTCCTTCATCTCTTGTGAAAGTTGCTTATTCTCCTTGGCCTGAGTATCAATTTCACTCTTAAATTTTTGCATTTGCGTTTCAAGCGTCTTTTGCTCCTGTTTCTGCTTTTGCAACATCTTTGTCAGCCTATCCATTTTCGATTTCTTATCCTGAAGTTCTTTCTGAGCTCTATGGATCTCTTCCATTCTCTCCTTCACGATATTATCTTTTTCCATGATCTGTTTTCTTAGGTTCTTATTTACCCCAGAAATCTCTTTGGCCCTCTTCTTTTCTTTTCTAAGTTTTTCACCAATACTTTTAACGATGGCATCTTTTTGTTCTTGTTCTTGAACAATAGATTTCATAATGTGCTTATTCTTCTCAAGCTTCTTTACAAACTTGTTAAGCTCTAAAACTTTCTTATCAATAATATTTTGATATTGTGAGACTTCACTTATTGATTTCTTTATCTCTTCCTTACGATCTTCAGATTTCTTTTTAACTTTTTCAGAAACCATCCCCTCGAGTTGTTTCTCATGGGCCTTTTTCTGAGCAGCTTGCTCCATAGACTTCACACCAACCTTGATTAGTGCAAATACAAACATGACCAAGAAGACAACGGCCATAGATGTAAACATATCGGAGTACGAACTCCAAATAGATCCATCATCTTTTCGTTCCCTTTGCTTTTTCATAATAAACCCTCGCTGTTGATCAAATCCTACAGCAATGGGTAATTATCTAAAGTGTTTTATCCGTCCTATTTTGTCAGTCTTTAAAAATCCAAAAGTTAAAATTTCCACACAATGTATTTCTAGTTAATTAGGTGATAGCTCCAAAATTCTGAAGAAGTGTCAGTTATGATTGGCAAGGCCAAATAAACCATGAATATTGTGTAGAATTTAATATGAATTGAATCACAAGGTAAAATGACTCCTAAAAATGGCATAGCAAAGGTATCAGATTCTCACCAATCATCGTCATTTCGGGTGGTTACAAAATCTATTATAAGAAAATATATGCCGCACCTTATATTTAAATTTAAGTAGTTAACAATATTTTCGATAAGTGTTTCGTACACGTAAGGGATTATGAGAGTATACAAAACGGATTTTAAATATTTACTAAGTCTTTTGGCCATCACTTTGTTGGTAAGTGCATGCGTGCCTCAAGCCACTAATACAAGTCGTAAAGTAAGTTCCGAGTCCCAGAGTAATACAACAACAGATGAAGAAACAGAACCAAGCTTTGATACTGACTTTAACTATCTTGAGTATAGTGGAACAAGTATAAATTCTGTTTTTTCAATTACCTCAACATTCGATGATAACCTAAATTTTAGAGGACAAGGAGTTAATGCCTTCGTCACGGCCAACCCTTCAAAGGTCTACTGTGCCATTGCCCACTTCCCGACTCTAACAGGTGTACAGAACCTTGTGGTTGCAGGTTTTGCAAGATCTCAAATTAATTTTTCTACAGGTGTAAAAGAAAGCTATATCAGTTTCAATTATAAGACCATTGATAAATCACAGAATACGTCATTCTGTAATAATACAGCGGTAAATGCTAAGGCGACGGCCCTTGGTGGAACTATTGTCTACGATGTGGATGATCTGTGTCCAACTTGTTCTAATATCAGTCACCAGACAAATAAGATTCTCGTTGTAGATTCTTCGGGAAATGAGAGCAACTCTCTTTCAGCAACTGGTTTAGGGTTTAAAGTGACTTTTGGACTCCCAATTAGTGGCGGTGTTGGATTATGTTCTACAGATAATGAATGTCAGGTTCAAAACCTTGACTGCTGCCTCTCTGGTCAGTGTGTAAAAGATGGAACATTAAAAAAGACCTATACTGCAGCGGATACAGAATACTCTGATTATATTGCCGCTCTTCTTGATGTTTCTAAGGACGAGAATAATAAGAAGAAGTATCCAGACTTCTACTATATCTGTGGAAATGTCATTGTTCCTGAAGACCCAGAAGACGATCCTAATGCTCTAACACCAGAAGAACAAGCTCAACAGAATTTTTTAAATCTCAAGTATCTTCATGAATGTACAACTCCTTCTGAGGGAGAAATGAGTATTTGTACAGTAAGATATGAGAATGCTCAATCAGGTAATACTTATACAACAGTAAAGGATGACAGAGACTTTAGTACAACTTATACAGGGACAAACCCTATTACTAATACTATTGATGAAGTTATCTTCCAAGAAGTGAGTCTTTATAAAGACGGCGCCTTTATCGGAACACCAGGTTTCACATTCAAGGCCCCATCAGATACGAATGATAACCTTATCGATACAATGGAAATCACTCTTACAAAAGCAGTTGATGATAATAATAAGTATAAAGACCTTCTCATTCGCTACAAGATAGATGGTTCATGTACTGTTATCAACTCAATTTTGGCAAAGTGTACTAAGGAATATGTTCAAGGTCAGAATTTAGGAAAGACAACTGACCACTTCCCTGCTTCAAATCAATTTAAAGTACCGACTTACATTGACTCTTCTCGAGAGATTATTGTTGAAGTTGATGATTCAGTGAGAACAAGAGGAACCTACTGGGATTATATTTCAGGAGCTCCTGGTTATGTCGAATTCGCCGGTGCTTCACTAGCAATTCAAGACACTCAAAAAGTAAAGATTACTTACTATGTGAACTCTTCAACATACCCTGTCCTATTTTCTAAACAACAGGCCCTTGAAGAGATTGGATCAATCTGTAATTGTCCTAATAATGACTGTAGTTTAAAACCAGTGCTTGATGATAGCGAAAATATTGTCAATTATGAATGTAATTACCCTGCTCCATCAACACCAGATGCACCACTACAGCAACAAGTCTTCTTAAGTAGTAAAACTGCACCACATAGACACTTTGATACAAATGGTGTCCCTAGAACAGATATCAATCTTAGTGATATCCTAGAAAACCCTAATCTGGCCCAAGAGGGAACTGAATTTGAATACACAAATTCTGACATTGGAAATCCAAATAATACTTCTAGCTATATTGGGTTTAATGAGATTTATGGATCATTTAATTACAATCTTGCTCAGGCCCAGCCAGCAAAAGAAGTCACAGTAAACAAGGGAACAACTTATGATATCTCTGTTGAAAATGGGATCTTTTCAAGCTGTTTCTCTTGTGGAGCTGACTACTATTCTAATCTAGCAAAAATCTTTCCAGATAATCTCTCTGGAAGTGGTGGTGGATATAAGCCAGATCTCGTAACATCATCTAAATTTGGTACAACAAACTTTAGAGCTGATGACTTAGCTTTTGGACGCTCTTGTTTTGTTCCAGCAACTATGCTTGCTTGGTCACATACACCAAAATCAGATAGACAATCTCAGAGACTCTCACGACTTGCTGCCCAACACTTCTTTATGGCCAATGGATATAATAGAGACTGGTATGGTTTTGATTATGGATCTGTCATTGGTTCTTTTGATGGTGTCAGATGGTTTGCCATTGGAACAAAGAGAAGAATTAAGGCCAAGACAAATAAGCTCTACTTAGCAGTGAATGCTTACTTCTCTGACCTCACTCAGGAAAATACATTCAATATCCTGATTCAGGATTCAATTATTAATAATACACAAGATTACCCAACAACTGACTATGAAACCGATGCCGCTGATTGTCAGCGTGTCCACTCTTGTCAAAAAGATAGTGATTGTGCCGCGGCACTTGGTTGGGACTACGCTTGTGAAACCGTAACAAGTATCAAGTCAAGCTACCCTAACTTTGATGATAATGGGATTGAAATTCCAAATGAAGAATCAATAGAGAGACTTATTTCATTAAATGGTAGCTACTCTGGCTCAAGTAAGAGATGTGTTTACAGAGGACGTGGAGCCGCCTGTACCCTCAATTACGGGAATGTCACAAATACGAATAACTCGTACACATCAATTCTAGGGACAAGAACTCATGGATGTTCTGCGAATAACTACTGTCAAAAGCTTGTTGACGCTGTTCAACCGCAAAAGTTTAACAACTCAATCAATCGTTATGGAAACTCTATCCTAGTAAGAAATACTGATCCAGATGCAACAGTTCAGGTCCCAAGCTTTGGACTGCAGGCCCCAATTATTGGTCGTCCAAAAGATTATGTGGGAACAGAAGTTGCCAACCTACTGGCAAGAGGAAATCTATCAGCAAATAATGTTCAAGGGATTTGCTTACCAGGTAAGGCACAATCAAATAACCATGCCACAAAGACATATGAAGACCTCATGGATGAAACACCAACGAATATCGGAGATGTTGTTAACGGACTTGGTTCATCAGAGAGCTCAACAAATACAAGCTCTGCTAGTTACCTCTCAATGTGTCCAACATTTGATACAAATGGAAACTATATCTCATTTGAGAGCCCTACTCTGGCCGTATCTTCAGCAGCGATACGAGACTTGGCCTCATCTCAGTCATTGAGCACACAGTTTTTAAATATCTTTGATAGTCTTCTCTCTAATAAAGTTGTTAAGGATCTTCAAAATAATCTTGCGGACTCTGCTTCACTAAATGTGAACTCTTGTCTAAGAGCACCTGGAACAACTTGTCATACAGATCTAGACTGCTCTCCTTCTGACTTTGTGGCCAGTGCGCTCAAGTCAATCACAACTTCTGATATTGGAGCACTTAATCAATATGAGCTGCTCTTTTGGCAACAAGACCTTGTTTGTTCTCAACCAGATCCAAGCACAAGTAGTGACTTTGATGTGAGAAAGAATAGATGTTGTCGTGAAACGAATAAGACAATTACAATTCCTACTGTAGATACAACGAATACTCCTGAAAATGATGAGGGGTATACTCGTACAGTGAATCTCAGTGATGCCGTAGGAACAACAGTAGCACCAAATCAGGCTTCTCGTTACTCTGGTAACTCTATCACTCACTACGACAGAAAGCAGTTGGCAAATAAAGACCTCGTTGTCTCGTCTAATGATTCTTGTACAGTAGGAAGCTTATCTACAACATGTGAACCAGTCACAAATCTTCAAGAACAATATGAGACTCTTTCAATGGCAGCTTCTAGAACATGTTGTTCTGAAAACTGGGTAAGAAACTTCTCTAAAACAAGTGGTGGTGGACACGATTGGCGTCCAGATAAAATGCAACAGATTAATATTGGAAATCTCGAGTGTCTCAATTATGTTGGAAATAATAAGAACTGTGCCGACCCAGCTGATTTTAGTCAGTGTGATGCTAGAAGTGTTCCTGAGGTTGAGGCCATCGATATTCTAAAATGGGTGGGATCTTTTGATCTGACAGGAATACCAAATGTTGCGATCAAGGACCCGAATGCCTTTAGTGGTCAATACAACTGTCAGGATAATACAGCAGTCCCTATTCCTGATCTTGTTGATAACGTCACTCTTAATGGAGCTGAATATAGAGGTGCCACTGATGATGAAATTTATCTAAAGGCCACTGATATGACAAACTTTAATGCCCAAGTTAAGCAGGTCTTTTCTAAAGATACATTTAGTTGTTGTCTTCCAACAAATACACAAATGGGAGATGGCGATGATGCTTCTCAGTGTTGCTCTGGATATATCAATCCTAATACAAATCGTTGTGCTATGAGAAACTACTCAGACCTCTCTGTCTACTTGAATCGCTACGTTTCAAGTGAGGCAAAAGATCTTCCAAGTACAATCTTTGATAAAGAAACTGGATTTATCAAAGATAGTGCAACAGTCATTCAGGTTGCTTGTGAGAAGAAGATGTGTGCAAGTGGTTACCTAACTTACGGTGTGGCCTATGGAAAATATAAGTATCGCAATGTTTCAGAAGATATTGAAAATAAGTTTGTAAATCGCTACATTGAAAACGAAACAGATGATAACTTCGAAGGTAAGGTTGATCTTTATCGCGAAGGTCTTAAGTGGAACTCACATGTGTACTGTGTACCTGAAGAAGTTGGTAATAATCTTCTCAACGCTGGTATCCCAGTCTTCCAGTGTAACTAGGCCCAAATAATAACAATCACTCCAAGTATGATTCTATAAATCATGAAATATGAGAATTCGATCTTTTTAAGTAGCTTTAAAAAGAAGTGAATTGTGGCATAGCCAGTAACGAATGAGACAGCTATTCCGATCAAGCACAGTGTATAGTTGAACGACTCTCCAGAGTCACTAAGATCCTTAAACTTTAAAATGGCCCCTGCCACAATGAGCGGTAGAGAAAGTAGAAAAGAAAAGGATGAAGATTCCTCTTTAGAAAGACCTAGAGTTCTTCCTCCAGTCATTGTAATTCCCGATCGAGAAACTCCTGGAAAAATGGCAATAACTTGAAGAAGGCCAATGATGAGTGACTTCTTCCAACTCCTGGCATCTTCCATAACCTTATCTTTAGATAGGCCCCACTTATCGGCCAGGTAGAGAAGAATCCCAAAAACAATCAAATTGAAGCCAATGACATTAGATTGACGACCAAATGACTCAGCAAATGACTTTAGACAAAGTCCTAAAATCCCAGTGGCCAAAGTTGCCACCATAAAGTTCTTAGTGAAACCATCACATGTCTTAGACGGAATCAGAAAGTTAAAACTATTTTGAGTAATGCGAATGAGCTTTATAAAAATATAGGGCAACGGCCAGGGCCGTCCCTAGGTGCATGGCCAGATCAAAAACTAACCCAGGATCTTTGAAATGAGCAAATTTAGGAAGAAGTGCAAGATGACCTGAACTTGAGACAGGCAGAAACTCTGTTAGCCCCTGGATAATTCCATAGATTATGGCCCAGAATTCATTCATATGCGTATTACTCCCCTATAAAGAAATCTTTATTCTTTGATTTCAAAGCTCTCATCATGTCTGAGAAATTCTTAATTGTTGATTTTCTATAGGGTATTCTCTCTCTTTTCATCATCAATTGCCAAGTAATAAATACTCTTTGCATGCTCGCTAGAAAGAGACGTTGATATTGATCACCTAATCTAAAACTATCCATGGCCTCATCGCGGTAATAGCGTTTCAAATAATTTTCAAACTTTAAAAGTCCCTCAGGGCTAAAGTCTTTATAACCAAGAAAATCATGAATAGAGAGTGGGTTGAAGATATACTCTTTCTCCCAAACGGCCGCTTCCTTATCCACAACACTTCCCCACTTCGATTTATAATAGAAAGTACGGCTAAAGGTATCATTTACCTTTCTCACCCAGCGTTGATTCTGCCATATATTCTCATACACAATAGGACGAAGCTGCTTAAGAGAGAAGAATCTCTCTTTAAGCTCCCCTTTAAAATCATCATTATTCAGTGTTCTCAAAAAGACCTCACTTCCGCGATTCACAAAATCAACTTCTAACTTATCGTGATGTCCTATAAGGTTAAAGAGATCTCTCTTTAAAACAACATAGGGAAAAATAAAGAGGCGCTTCTTTTTAACAAATTCTTTGATAGAAAATGGATTGGCCAAAAGAGATATTGAAACCAGTTCGAAGAGTTCCTGACGTGCCATATCACTTAACTCATAACCATCCCCAATCATCTGAGCATTTGAGAGATCCTCATCAAGATTTGGATAGTAGAGTCCAAACATAGGATAATTGCTCTTAACCTTATTAAGAAGCTTCACAAAGTCAAAGCGCTTATTGATCTTGAAGACACCCTTTACACCGAGAGTTGAATCCCAAATACTCATGAGAGGACGGTAGATCACCTTCCCATTCGTTCTTCTAATTTCAAAAGAAGGGTTAACCTTAAATCTCCCCGATTCAAGATCCGTAAAGGTCATCATCTGAAAGCTCTTTGAGCCATATGTTCTAAAGAGATTAAAATCTCTTCCTTTATCTAGAGGAATCTCAACCTTTGGAGTAAAGCTCACAGAAGGATTAAAGAGAAAAGAGCTCTTATAAAGTAGAGGTCCACTATAGGCCAAGGCGAAAGAGACAACTAAGGTAATACATCCTAGAGCGAGGGTAAAGATGCCACCGCGCCTTAGAAGAATGGTTCCCGTCATAACTTCTGAAATGCGGGCCTTCTTATACTCGGCCAAGATATGATCTAGCGGCGTCAGTATAAAGAGCAAAGGCATTATAAGGGCCCTAAAGGCCATAGAAACTCTTACTTGAAGTGCATTATGCCCTTGGATTTTTAAACCACTAAGAAGCATTCCCAAACTCGAAGCGAAGAATAGTCCTGAATAGAAGCGATAGAGAAAGAGCCCAATTAATGTCAGCGCCAAGTGCTTGTGCTGGAGTTGGGCAAGGTTTTGATAGAAGGAATACTCCATCAGAATTCGATGAATTCCCTCTTGACTCAGAAAAAAGTAACTCACAAACCATGCGAGTAAAAAATCAATAAAAAATGCTATAAGTCTTCGAAATCCTGTTGCTTGATTCATTATCTCTATCTCTTTGATATTCCATGGATATGAGTAAATTAGACCACAATTCTTGCCACTGTGATCTGAGCACCCCTTCCAATTGAATAGCTAAAACTTGATTATCCAAATTGCTGAAATTACTCACTTATTTTAACAAACAGCAGCAATTTAGGGCAAGTAAGAGACAAATATTCCCTAGTTTTTTGGTGCATTATAGGAATCACAATAAAATAAAGAAAAGCTTAAGTATTTCCGATACGTCTAAAGTATTGAAATCTTTCTTAGGGATGAGATTAAGGGGAAAGAAAGTGAAGCAGAGAAAAGAGAAGAAATTGATGAAAATGTTGAGAAAAGCGAATGCACTCGTGACTTGTGCCGCTCTAACTTACGCCACACTACCAGCAGATGTCTACGCTCAAACACAGAGAGTACAAAAGGCCAATGACTTTACTTCAGCGGCCCTGGGAATCATGCAGAACTTAACAAACTTTGCTCAGCAAAATCAGCAGCAGCAAATGAGTCAAGGGCAGATTCAGGCAATGCAGTCTTTCCAAAAGTTTCAGCAGGATGCTCAAGGTCGATTACAAATGGATCAAATGGGATCTAACCGTCACTATATTTTCAATAACTGTATGGTTCCACCTGATAAGGGATTGAGACCTGTTGGTCTTTGTCAGTCTTCTGCAGTACCACCAGAGATGATGGCCGCTTCAATGAAGATTGCTCAAGATTACATCAATATGTATGATCGTCACCTAAGACCACAAAATAGTAGTGCAAGCTCAGGTAAGCAGTGTATTCAAAATAGTTTAAAGGCCCTTGCCGACCAAGCAAACTCTATGCTTTCAGACTTTGATAAAATGTATGCGGACTACGAGGCCCAAAGAAAGGAAATTGAAAACCAACTACAAATGCAAAGAAAGAAACTCTCTGATAGTTACGCTCTTTTAAATGGGCCAAAATCAGCAAGAGCAAGTCAAGATATTAAGAATACCGACTTTAGAGATATGTTCCCAAAAGAATGTGTTGATATCATGGGAACGGGGAAACTCAATGCCGAAGCCCAAAAAGGTGGTCTTCTAGGAATTAGTAAAGCATTATCAAATACGGATGAAAGGGCCTCTGACTATAGAGGAAGACAACTTTCAAATATTCAAAAACAGATTAAAAGAGACAAAGCTGCTCTTCAAAAGAAAATCAAAAATGGTGGCATGGCCGCCCTATCAAGCAAGACTCTTTTAACAGGAATTCAATTTAAGGGTGTCTTCACAAAGGCACTGCAAGATAAATTCACACCGCTAAACGAAGAAGTTTCTAGAGCAAATGCCATTTTAAAAGAAATTGGAGTAAGTGATTCTATTCCGAGTATGACTGACCCAAGTTTTGAAATCAAGATGAATAAAATTGTTCAAAATGCGAATAACTCTTATAAAGATGAGTTCATCACTGGTTGTATCAATGGTTCAAACTCTGCGGCATACTCATCATCTCTTTCTCAAGTTGTGAATAACTTTGACCACAGAAAGACAAATAATGGTGGGACAACAATTGATAAGTTTAAGTCTGGTGTGACAGATGCTATCTCAGGATCAAAAACTGTTGATCAACTTCAAAAAGAGATCGCAAGACTTAATAATAACGATATTAAAGTTTCTGTGACAAACCAAAATAATGCGACAGAGAGAAAGACTCTAACAAAGTACTTCAACGATATTCTTAACGAATGTACGATGATTTACGAAGGTAAACTAGACCCTGCGGGAGATAGCTCAGTTCTAGCAAACTACAAGGCCCAAGCTGAAAAAGCGAAGTCTGAACTTAACAAGATCAAGAAAGCTGCTGATGGAATGCTTGTTTCAAATGCAGGAGCTGGACAAGATGGAAGTATTGAAAAGTATGTTGACGAGCTTCTTAATCAGTGTGGTGGTGAAGTTGTCGATGCCACTCAGTGTAGCGATAAGAATGTTTATCAAAAGTCCTCACCTTCTTTCTGTCTAAAAAGAGCAACAACTTGTTCTGGATTTGTTAATGCTTGTAATCAACAAGCTGAGAAATATGTACAAGATAAGACAAATGAAGTTAAAGGTCTAGCTGACCAATACAATGCTCAAGTAAAGCTGCTTGAAGATAATGCCAATGCAATGACAGCGGCAATGAATAAGAGAGTTGAAGACATGGCCGTAAGCCTTCACAACTCACTATTTCCAAGTTCACTACCTCCAGAGCTTAAGGCCATGTATGGAATCCCTACTTTTACAGGGCTTCAACAAGATGCCAAGATTCAACCAATCAATGCTAAAGCAACAGATCAAGCATTTCCAGGAATCTTCTTAAAAGCAGGTGGAATGGATATTAAATCACTAGGAAAGAACCTAGGTAAGAATGTTGCCAATATTAAGAAGATGTTCTCTAACCATGTCAATGAGCAAGTCCAATATGCGACGAAGATTATTGATGGGAACCTTGCCCAATGGGAAAAAGAAAAAGGTGAATGGGAAAGCTTTAGAAATGACTGTACTTCTGCTATCGCAAGTATGCAAGAAAGTGCAATGCAACAGCAACAAGATGCAGCTCAAGCACAGAGTGAAGCAAATCAAAAACAACTTCAATTCTGTCAAAAGTATGCGGCCATGGCAGCAGCTCCTGGATGTGATGGAGATTTCTCACCAGAGTCACTCTACTCTGAAGCACTGGAGATTTCAGGTCACCTTGGTCAAGATGTTTTTGGAGCACTTGATGAGTATAGAAATGTCTGTCTTCAATCACAGAATGAAGGACAAGATGACGAATCAACTTCAGACAAGAACCACCTTGCTAACGCTTGTAGAAAGTTTGGTGATACAGAAAGTGTAAAGAAGAAGTTTATCGAAAATCTCGTTAACGACCTACCAGATGTCTTTAGAGAAGATGGTATGGAAGAAAAGATAGTTGCCTATATTGAAGGTGCCAGTGGCGCTGAACAATCACTAGAGAAAATTGATGAAGAACTAGAGTCTTCACCATATGCTGATAAGATTGAAGATCTGAAAAATCTCTTTGCTTATAAAGCAAAGAAGAGCTCACTGCCAACGGCCGCTGAACTCTACCCTGATGACAAGGATAAGCAGAAGCTAATCAATGAGTTCTTAGATGCCAACCTAGTTCAAGCATCAGAAAGTGAGTTAGAGGATGGAGACTTCTGTGCCGACCTCGACAACGAAGCTGGATACAAGAGATTTAACGAGTGTCGTTCAAGTTCAAGTATCGAGAACTACAAAAAATGTATTAATGATAATGACGAAGATTGGGCAAAAGAGAAGCTCACACAAAGAGGACAGTTTAGAAAAGTCTCGACTGCCATTCAAAAGCTTTCGATGAGTGGAAAAAAGAATGCATGGGCAGAAATTGGAGAGAAAACTGGCGGAACAAGCTGTGCTCACATTGCCGGGGGAAGAAATCTTAACTCGGGCTCAATATTTGAGCAACTTGGTCAGATGGATAATTTAGGAGTAGGTCAAAATCCTTTCGGAAATATCCGATAAGAAGAGTGACCATAATTTAAAGGATCACAGGAGGATCTTTTGAAGTTTAACTTAAGAAGTACAAAATTTATAATTGCCGCGACCATTATCACTATGATGATGGTTTCGTGCGTTGAATCCCCTAATACGAAAAGATCAGACTCTTCGGGGATAAGTAATACAAAGTCATCAGTTAACGCAGGTTATGGAAGAATTCTCCAAGACAACCCTATTATCCTCTCGGGAAATAGTAATCTCGATGAAGATGTTAATCTTGCTAAACTTCTAAAGTCTAATCAGGACTTCATTACTTTTAACACTCAACTCAAAGAGCCATGTATTCTCATTACTGACTGCATTCAAGTCACAGAAGACTATAATATTGAACCTTTTACAAACTCTGATAATCGCTGGGCCTTTACTCCAACAACAACAGAGTTCTTACAAGTTAATACTTTTGGGCACATTAATAAAATTACCGATGCTTTCCATAATAATCTTTTAAATCACTATAATAATATCGCAACTCCGACTATAGACCCGAGCCTTGCGACATCAAACTATCCAACGAGTTTACCAATTTCCCTCTTTAACTCAAAAGGACATTGGAACCCAATGAGACCACTGATCGCCTATGCCGATTGTGACTTATCAAATAACGCCTCATTCTCACCTTCAACCTTTGAATTATGTATGGGATATGACCTAGTATTCAAGGACCAAGTGAAGTTTGCTCAAGATAATACTGTTATCTATCACGAAGTTGGACATGGCCTTGTGGATATTATGATGAATATGAGAAATACGGCCGAGTACGCACGAACACTTGCTGATCCTCTCTTAGATGATTTTGTGATCCGTTCTGATCTTGGATATGGAACTTATGATGAAGCGGGATCCATCAATGAAGGTTTGGCCGACTATTTTAGCTACTACGTAAACCAAAGACCACATATGGGAGAATGGGCCCTAGGGCGTTTTAATAACGCTTCCAGACCATTAAAGGAAGATGATTCAATTCATGCTTCAGGTATTGCTGTTGATGAAAATTCTCGACTGAGCTACCCGACATACTTGGCCTATAATCCAAATAATGTAACTTTACCTTCTGAAGATATTCACTATGCAGGTCAAATATTTTCACACTATCTCGTGGCCCTAACTGAAGATATTCAGTCACAATGTTCGATTTCTAAGGCCAATGCAATTAAGACCGTCTCATATGTTCTGACAGAGACACTCGCAGAACTCGGAGACCTTACAGCAAAAGGAAATGACTTTCACTCTGGTACGGCCATTAATCTCAATCAAGATAAATCACAAGTTTGGATTAGCTCTGTCAATCCAATTACCTACAGAAAGATCTCTCAATATATGGGAAAATATCTTCTCAATGTCGTTGTCAACTCGACAACAGGGATTTGTTCTGCCAATGCAGTCAGCCCGACCCCTTCGCCTCTACCTTATAGTAAGGACGATGTTGAGTCACTTCTTGATCAATATGGGTTATTACTTTTTAGAACTTATAATGACAATGGAAATGGAAAATCAGGTGAAGAATATAGCTTTTCTCCAAGTGCAACAGCTGTTGACACTCTCAACAGAAAGAGAACTGAACTTCTTTCTAAATCACAACTGACGCTGGAGACGAGATCAGATTTTAACTCATTTGATATTATCGACAATCAAGCAACATTGAAAAGTATTATCGACTCATACCTCCTGCAAGGTAAAATCACGGGACTTTCTGAACTAACAGATTCAGACCTTGGATTTAATAATGGAAATGGTAAGGCCTCACCTGGCGAGGTTGTAGGGATATTTGTGAACCTCTATAACAACTCGAACTCAATTATGGGTGGCGCAAGAGTGACAGCAGCAGACTGGTCACACATGGAAAATGATCAACCTTGTTCAAATCTCTCAGATGCTTTTCCAACAACATCACAAGGTGGGACGGCCTGTACAACTGTGACAGATGCTAACTTTGATGATTCAGCAAGATATCATCCGGTTTGTATGATGGAATATAATGATGGTTCATCGACAAAGATTCTTTCTCAAAAAGAGTTCTTTAATCAACTTAAGACTGATGCCGGACTTTTAGAAAAAGACTGTCTTGACCCTAATGATACGAAAACCTGTATGGTACGCGCACTTCAAGGGGCAGAGACGCAAACAGTTTCAATGATTAAGCCAAAGGCCAACTGGACAGAAACAATCTCCAAAGCAGATGGAAGTCCTTCTTTTTCTGCCGGTAACTTTATGTACTTTGAAATCAATAAGAATATCCCTATCGGAACAAAGGTCACTTGCCGATTGAGAGCTTCATATACAAATTGTGATGACTGTCACCACGATTCAAGTAATGGTTATGATGACTTTAGAGACTGGGAATATGCCACAGAGAAACCATTTAATATCATCAATATCACATTTCAGGTAGCAGACTAATGAAGAAGATAACATTAATAGCTGCGACTTCCTGTCTCATTCTTGCAGGGATTTTCTTTACGATTAAAAACAGAAATACCTCAACTCCAGATCAAACTGTGTCAGAAAAAAGAGAAGAGACCAATCAAAAGAAGTCCACTGCTCCAACACAGAGTCAAATATCAGCGACTCAAGACAGTGCTCCAAAAGATGTCGAACAAAAAAAAGATACTGAAGACACAAGTCCCAAGAAATCAAAAAGAACTTATACTAGAGAATATACCAAAGAAGAGAAAGCTCTCGTAAGCACCCTGCTCAAAAGAAACTCACACTTTAAAAACTCAGATATTGAAATTATGAATATCGATAAAAAGACCCAAAGAAGCTCAGTTGTCATAACAAGTGAACACAAAGGGGCCAAATACTCTTTTAGTGCCCTCATTGACAATAGAACCGGTAAAGTTCTAAGGACTTGGGGAAGAACAATTATGGAAAGACGTAATCCCCTCATCATAGAATAATGACGAGGGGAAGATATTTTACAAATCGAGGGGAACACTCAAACTTAGTAAGATTTCATTATAATCAATTTCATTTTGCCCATTTAAACGAGTCTTAACACCGGAAGTCTCTCTTTCATCCATAGTAAACATGCGATATTCAAGATTTAGCGATACAAAAGGCAGACCTGTATAACCGAGTGCTAGTCCAAGACCGCTTCCACTAAGAGTATCACCTGAGTCAGCCCCAGTCGTGTCTTCAAATTCTGTCTCAAAGAAGTAAGTCCCCCAAACTCTAAAAAATGCCGGCAGTTCATAACCAATAAAAGCACCAAGACTTTTTTGATCTCTATCATCTTTTGAAGTACTCGCTGAGCTCTTCGTCTCCCACTCTCCAGAGGCCAGTGAATAGTCTAGGCCCAGTGAAAAGCCAAGTGACTTAACCCCCAGTCTTGCACCATATGCTAATGTATCAAAATCATATTCCGTTTTAGATGAAAGACTATTCTCACCTGATCCCATCTTATAACCAAGATAAGGCTCAAGAAGAATGAGGGCCTGAGACTGTGAGCTCAAGGCAAAGAAAGCAACCATGAATAAAATGAGATTCTTTAATAGATGACGTGACATTTGCACCTCCTGTACAACTTCACTCTAACTCTTTCAGTATCCAACTTTTTTACTCAACTGGGGATTTTTTTGAAAAGATTACCTCCCCTGATAAAAAAAGAGACACTTCTTGGAAAAACACCATCATTTCAACAACTTAAGCGCCACTAAATATATAACATTCACACCTTTCCCACTTGCCAATTGACCGCCGTTCAAGCAAAATAAAAATCAAGGAGAAGTTATGAAGAAAACTCTTTTAGCAGCATTAATGTTTGTTTCCACATATGTTTCGGCCAATCAAATCGGAATGATTAGCGAGACACAATGTATTCAAAAATCATTTGAGCTAGTTATTGGTGTCGAAGATGTGGTCTTTGATATTGCAGAGTGTTCAGAAGAACAAATTATAACTGACCTTAAACTTGTCCTACCAGAAGTGATTGGAAAACCGGTTTCTTATGAGTCAGACCTGATGATTGAACAGGCCAATCTCGATGAAGTTTTGGCATCTCTAAAAGTTCAACTCGATGATAAAGACATGCTTAAAGTTCTAGGTTTTCTAGGTGAACCAGATTCACATGAGTTCAAACAAAGAGGGAACTTTCAAACTCATATTAATGGAGTTTCTAATAAGTTCAATCTTGTCATTCTCTACACAGCAGAAAAAGACAAGCTTATCATGTTCTATAAATCTAGTGAGACACCACAAGAGTAAGACTAAGAATAGTCTTCTAGTTTTGAGTTAGTAAATTCTTCTCGGCCTTAAGCTTATTAACAAGAATCCTATTACTCTGATTTACATCAAGAGGACGATAACCAGCAAAGAATCTCTTACCTTTATAATTTGAGAAAGTTGGAATCAGCGTCACTTCAACCTTACGATTATCAATAAGCTCATAGAGAATAAAAGCTTCACCAGGATTGATTTCATCTCTATTCTTCAATAGTTCAGAAAGATTAACTTCCTTAACGCCTTCACTAACTTCAACTTGGACAAGCTCACTTGCACGATTATTATTTTGTACGCTAGAGGCCTCAATTTTTCCTTGAAAGAGCTTTGAGATAGCAGAACTAGATCCTTGAGAAGAAGCGCCAACACTTGCAGGTTGCCTAACCCCCGCCGCCGATTGGGCCATACGATCACCATCTTCAGGAGAGGCCACCCCTGTTGACGACTTACCAATTAAATCAGTTCTCACGATATCACCAGTCTGACTAGAAGCGCCTCCTTGGCCTAGACCATTATCACCAAAACCTCCAGAACCACTTGTTCCAGCACTTCCATATCCAGGGCCACGAGAAGCCACTTGAGTTCCCTGTGGGAAACCTCCACTCCCTCTCCCCGCTCTAT
Organism: Bacteriovorax sp. DB6_IX; assembly: GCF_000447775.1. GTDB lineage: Bacteria > Bdellovibrionota > Bacteriovoracia > Bacteriovoracales > Bacteriovoracaceae > Halobacteriovorax_A. The sequence continues at coordinate 2,110 of NZ_AUNJ01000007.1, read as the reverse complement.
AAGAAGAACCAGGTCCAGATGATGAAAAAGTCCCATCCTCTGGATTTGTCACCTTTGTATCAAGGTCAGAAATTAAACGATCGAGATCGCTATTATCTTTTCTTAAATCATCTAGTGTCGCAAGAAGTCCGTCTATCTTTTGAGAGGCCTTATCCATATCATTTAAATTATCAGATGAAGAAGATGAGCCTTTACCACCTCTTCTTTTTCCACCAAATGAAAGACTGCTCTTGGCCGTCTCCAATCTCTTTAAGGCCGAGTCCATATCAACAACAGTCTTTTGAGCTGAACTCTGGCCAGTAGACGGTCTTACAGAGGATTGAACACTCATTCTCTCAACACCTCTATTATTAGGGCCTGCATCTGGTCCAGATCCAACACGGACAACGTCTAATTTATTTTGAGGTGTCGTAGACTTTAAGTTATCAGCACCTTTTTTCTCGACAATTTTATTATCAGCACTAGAAACTCTTTTAACATTTAAAAACTTATCGAGGAGCTTATTATTTCGATTGATTGAGACACCTCTAATACGAAGTTGCTCAAATAGGGTCTTGGCCTGATCAGAGTTTCTCTCTTCTGATGACATATTGGCAATTTCATCTTGGATATTCGTAATAACTTCATCTTCTTTCATTAAAGATAAGTAATCACATTTTTGTTTATTTGTATCACTTGGATTATCGCAATCAAACTTCTTCATGACCTCATCTATTGGCCTTTTGACACAGAAGCCAGTTGCATCAAGTTGTTCTGGTTGAAGACAGAGATCTTCACAACCAGTTTTCTTTTCACTCTTTCCATCATCAACACTGAAGATTTCATTAATTACATCAATACTGCTTAATGATTCTTTCGTCTGGTTCCCATAGGCAGCATTAGGACTAACAAAATCAGCCTTTAGAGGGGCAATCAGAGAATCATAATCCTTGAACATTGGCATATTTGAGTTTCTTGTACAGATTCCCTTTATCTCACCAATTTTCTTAGTTAAGTCTTGCTTATTATCCGTAACATCAAGGGCAATATCTTCAATCTTAAGCTGCTTCTCATCATCCTTAATATTCTTTCCATAGTGCGAGATATCAACATCACATGACAATTTATTAATCTCTTCTTTTAGCGCTCCACATCGCCCCTTTAGCTTATTTTCTAAAAAGGCCAGCACCTCAGGTGAGTCAGTGATATTTTCACTCTTACTCGAACCAAAACTATTCCAATTCTTTTTTAAAAGGGCAATTCCATCTGTATCCACACCATTCTTTGCATCTTTAAAAAACAATTCAAATATTTGATTATCTGCAACGGATTTCTCTGCGTTAAAGTCATTTTCAAATAAGGCCTTAAATAGCATCTTCTTTTTATCATCATCCTTAAAAGAATTTGCGATATTTGAACCCATGAACTTAAAGCTAAAACTTGGGTGTTCACAATATGGTGTCTTAAAATCGACTTTTGCTGTCTTATCAAGTTTTATTCTAACTTCTTTAACAATCTTTTCTTTAAGATTTGAAACTGAAAACTTCTCTTTTCCTTCAATACCTAACTCTTCATTCTTTTTCAGGTGAAACCCAAACATCTTCTCAATCTTTTGAAGTGATTCTGATTTAGGGAGCCCACATTTATCAAATGAAAGAAGGTTATCGATATTACAAACATTCTGTAGATCCTGACTCTCATTAAGAGAAGGCATCAAAGAATCAAGTGTCGCAAAGTCAACGGAGAGCTTTTCGATATTGGCAATAATATACTTCCCAATATCCTTATGCTTCTCTTCTTCAGAGATTAAGGGAACTGATTGAATATTTTCAAACTGTGGCTTAAAACAACCACATGTTTCCCTATAGTCACCGAATTCATAATCATTAATTTTTTGAAAGCAAGAATAGCCAGTGAAGTCATTAATATTTTTTTCCATACTAGAATTTAAGACTTCTAAGGCATTTCCCTTAATGCAAGGCTCAATCTCTGCAAAAGCAGAAATTGAAAATAAAGAAAAGCTGAATATAAGAAAATATTCTAAACCTTTAATATACATTCCTTACTAAGCTGCGAACATGTCTTTCCACCAGCTTTACGAATACGCTTTATTTTTTGCTTTATAAGATCT
>NZ_AUNJ01000006.1 GCF_000447775.1 Bacteriovorax sp. DB6_IX | reverse complement strand
CTTTTGGATATGGATTAAAGAATCTTTGTTCCTTTAAATAAGCAATATCATACTTTTCAATTAAAAAATTTAAAATCGGCTCGACTTTATTTTCATAAGAGTTCTGTTTTGAGTAGTCCTCAATTAATGAATGAATATGCTCCTTGTCACTAAGATCTAGGTCCTTCTTTAAATATCCCATCATATGATAGAGAGAATTGATGATATTCTTCTTAGAGATTCTCGAAGAAAGCAACGTCATTAGCTTTTCAAGGTAAATATTAAAATCACCACCATTGGCCGCAATTCGTCCCATTTCGCGCATTGTATTTTGATTGTAGCCCATTAGAAGATATTTATATTCCTTATGAAAGGCCTGAAGATCACCTACTGTTTTTACATTCTGTCTAAATCTAAAATATGCAAAAAGCTTATTGAGGAAGATATGTCTTTGTTGTTCGTCATGTAATCTTCCACTATCAAATATTGGTGTATGGGGAAAATTGTCGATAAAAAACTGTCCAAAAACACCAGCTTCAAACTTGTCAGGAATACCTGTTTCTTGGTTACGATGCTTAACTCTTTCAACTACCACAACTAGGTGATTTTGACTGAAGAATAATTCCATCGATTTCTCTATCTTTAAAGTCAATTGCATACTTATCGAGACGATACTCATTGATTCACTATAGTCTTGCCAGATCGTCCAATGAGCTTTGGTTGTTCACCCTTTTTATATTCAATGTGGATTTGCTCCCTTGGCGTCCCCATCCCCATTGCCATTTCAGGACAAATAGGAAGGAAGTCAACATACTTAGCCAATTTCTCAGTGACCCAATCTAAGCGAGTATGCCCGCCATTAAATCGAACCTTCTCTCCGAGAATACAAGAACTAATAAGAACAAGTGGTTTTTCCTTTTTCATATCTTAACTCCTGACGAACTAAATCCTTTATGATTTTCACTAAAAATATCTGCAAATGCTTGATCGATATCTTTAAATTTAAATTCATAACCTTCTTTTAAAAAGCGGCTTGGTAATACTTTTTGTGAGTCGAGCAGTATCGAAGACATTTCTCCAAAAATTGTTTTTAAAACAAATCCAGGAACCGGGAAAATAGTCGGACGACTAATTGCTCTGCCTAAAGCCTTAGTGAAATCATAATTTGTCACCGGTTTATCTGAAACAGCATTATAAATACCTTCCGCTGATTCTGTCTCCATGGCCCAAACGAACATATTAACGAGTTCTTCACGGTGAATCCAACTCATATATTGTTTCCCATCTGCTAAGATTCCTCCAACAACCCATCTTAAATGGTAGGATCATTTTTGCGAGGGCTCCGCCGCCAGTATCAAGAACAACTCCTGTTCTCAAGGCCACAAAAGGTATATTGAGTTCATTTACCTCTCTAACTTTTGATTCCCATTCTTCACAAAGCTTTGCCAAAAAACCAGTGCCATGAACACTTTCTTCTGTAAGTTCTTCATCACCACGGTTCCCATAAATTCCAATAGCTGCTGAACTAATCACTTTTTTGATTGTATTATCTTTACCAGTAGTTTCTTTTATAGTTTTGAGAATAAGATCAAATGAATCAACTCTTGATGTCTTCAATCTCTTCTTTTTTTCATCACTCCATCTACCATCAGCAATAGAATCCCCAGCGAGATGGAAAATATACTCAACCCCAACAAGCGAATTTCTATCAAACTCTTGAGTCTCTGGATTCCAAAAGAAGCTTTCAACACCAACCCCATTCACTTCCTTAGGAAGGCTCTTTCTGGTCGTTAGAATGTTAATCTGATGACCTCTTTTCCCTAAGGCCTTAACTAGTGACTGACCCACAAAACCTGTTGCACCTGTAATAAGAACTTTCATAGCTAACTCCTTGATATGTAACCATCATACAACAGAAGTTAGACAAAACTACTAGACATGCACTAGACAAAGTTAGACAAACCTATACAAGACCAATATTTACAGATAGTTATAGAAAAACCGCCACTTATACAGAAACTAGATGTGTGATATATTAAATTAATCAGGAGGTCACAATGTCCGATTTTAATATCCAAGTAGCGTCAAATATTTCAGGTGTCTCTATCCATACCCTTAGAGCTTGGGAAAAACGATATCAAGCCGTCACTCCGAAAAGAACAGAAACAGGACGACGAGTTTATAGCGATGATGATATCAAAAAGCTTAAGGCACTCAATGATCTTTGCTCTCTCGGTCACAGCATTAGCTCCATTGCAAATAAAGAAATGAATGAACTTCAAGAACTCCTACAAAAGCATGGGGCGACTCACTCAGTTGAAGCTGATACTGCAGTGATAACATCAAATCCAGCCCTATCAAAAGAAACATTAAATCATCTTTTAATGGCACTAGAAGGAAATAGATTAGATATCATTTCTCACGAGCTCTACAATCTTAGGATGACAATTTCTCCAAGAGAATTAGCGCTTGAAGTGATCTCTCCTTTAATGGGAATGGTTGGAAAGTATTCTGAGGAAGGACGAATTAGTATTGTTCAAGAACATGCCCTTTCAAGTATTATAAAGTTTCACTTAGGCAAATTTGTTTTTAGGTCTTATGAAGAAAAGAGAAAAGCTGGAGACCTCTATATTATTACAACCCCTGAAAATGAATATCACGAGTTCGGTATTCTTCTCGCGAGTCTTCTTTGCACACACTATGGAAAGAACTTCTTTTATCTTGGACCAAACCTTCCAGCTCAATCACTCGCCGAGGCGATTAACTCCTTAGGTGGAAATAAAATTATTCTTGGCACTTCCTATTCAACTTGCGACACAGAAAGCCCTTATCTCACCAACTACATCAATGATGTTCTTTCTCTAATTCCAAAGGATGTCGATCTTTGCGTAGGAGGACCTGGTTTCTTCGACACAACAAAATTTCAGAAAAAGAAGAATTTTAATTTCTTCCCGACTCTAAACAATCTCGATCTCTATCTGAAAAATAATTAGCCCGTGTTTCCGTTATTCTAATGTATTATATGCACTCTGAATGACGGAAACAATTCCTTGACCAGGAAAAGAAAAATCCCCTACGTGATAGAACTTATCTTTGACGACTTTATTCGGAATCAAACGCAAGAGTGAAAGAGTTGAGTTGTGGATAAGTCCACCAACCTCACCTCTTGCCCTACCGGTATATCGTCTAAACGTCTTAGGCGTTCCTACAGACTCCAACCAAATGTCTTCTAAATTCAGTTCATCACAAACCATTGCTAATGTCTCTCTTACGAGCTGAGCATATTCTTGCTTTAAACAAAGGTATTTATCTTTATTTTCTCGTATTGAATCAAAGTCTCCATTCAAGTTGATATGACTTGAGACTGTGACACGTTTAGAGTCATTACTAAAAGAGTAAAATAAAGTTCCGATTCCAAGTCTATTTTTTTGAGCATCGATATGACACTGAAGATACTGATAGGAAAGTTTAACAGGGTTGGGAATCTTTAAGTAGGCTGTCATCGCTCCCCACAGCTCACCTTTTTGCTTTAACTTTTTGGCATAAATTGTGTTTAAACTACAATGATCTACCATCTCCTTTACGAGCTCTGGATGAATATTAAAAATAACCTTATCGCATTGGTAAACGTCTTTATTTGTATGGACGACAATTTGATCTTTCTTGTAATCAACTTTTAAGCACTTTTCTCTTAAGCGTATTTCACCACCAAACTTCTCTATTGCTTCGACTAGTTTTTGGCAAAACCCCATCATCCCTTGAGGATGCAGCCAAGTGTCTCGAGGATACATAATCCCCATAATCCCCATAAATGCAGGACATGTATGAGAAGTCTGCTGAGTACTTACAAGTAAAAGGCCGTTAATAAACTTTACGAATTTTTGATTCTCTTTAAATTTTTGAGGGAGAAACTCGTAGAAGGTTTTAGTAAAAATAGCTGGATTTTTTAAGAGATCTATATTTTCAAGACCGACTTTTAAGGCCTTTAGAGGATCGAGATATGGAAAACTTCCTGTGTGCTCTAAAAAGCTCCATAGACCTTTTTCTATTTCACTCCACCTTTTCAATTCCTCTTTAATCTCGTCAAGATCAACACCTAACTGACTAAACTCTTGAGCAATCTCATCAATGCCTTTACGTAGATGAATAAATTCTTGGTCCCAGAGAGTGATACCTGGATCACAAGGAACAAGTTCATTTTCTAAATTTAAACCCAAATCTTTTGATAATTTTGCCAGAGGTCGGTTTCCAATCATTCCACTAAGAGTGGTTGCTCCAACATCATATGCGCCCTCTGGTCTTCTAAAATATCCCGCACATCCACCAACAGCATAGTGACTCTCTAAAAGGGTAACCTTGTGACCTGCCTTAGACCACAGACCCGCAGCAGCTAACCCACCGACGCCAGCACCAATAATGACAATATGACTTTTTTTCTGATCTCCCATCTCTCTATTTTAAAGAACTTAAGACGAGACAGAAATCGATAAAACTTAGACAAGAATTAATTTAAGAAATGTATCTTGCCGATGGCCCATATATTGACTAAAGACATAACAAGGAGAGACCAAAGAGTAAGTCTCATCCCTAAAACACGATACTTAAAATTCATCTTTTCTTTTCTAAAGGCACGGTAATGAAAAATACGTCCAAAGAAGATTAAAAGCCCGAAGAGATGAACAATATATGGAGAAACCTGCTCACTATTTTCAAGACCAAAGAGAAGAATGAGCAAAATTGGAGTGTAAGCAGAAAAATTACTATGGGCACTGACTATCTGCTCAATCTGCCTATTGTCCCCTACTCCAAGAGAGATTTGATTACGTCTTCGAGCATTGATTGTTTCTAAAGAAATAAGAAAGTACAGAACCCCTAATAAGCTCGCATATAAGAAAGTCATCATCATTTATCTCCAAGTATAGTATTCTATTTACAATACATAATAACTATTGAGGTATACGATGAAAACGTTTTTAATTTTACTATCGACAATGATTTTTTCACTCGCAAGCGCGAAGTCTGTCTATGACTTTGAATTACCACAAAGCAATGACAAGAAAATTCAGCTTTCTAAATATAAGAATAATGTTCTTCTCATTGTGAATATTGCAACGAGATGTGGCTATACAGGGCAATTGGGTACACTAGAAAAGCTCTATCAAAAATATAAGGCCAAAGGTTTTATGATTGTTGGTGTTCCTTCCAATGAATTCATGGGGCAGTCTCCTGAGAACAACAAGGAAATCGTTAACATATGCCAAAGAGAATATGGAGTCACTTTTCCAATTGGTGTTAAACAGAAAGTCAAAGGAAGTGAAACAAACCCATTGTATAAATACCTCAAAGGGCAAACAGGTAATAAAGAAATTGGATGGAACTTTGAAAAGTTTTTAATTTCTAAAGAAGGAAAAGTCGTAAAGAGATTTAAGTCTAGTGTTGAACCACTTAGCAGTGATGTGACAAAGGCAATTGAATCATTACTATAAGGTCTTTTTTAAGGTCCTCCTTCCAAGAGAAAACTTTTAGAAGGAGGAAAGGCTGTATCATTAGTTCCTGTTTAACAGAACCAACAAACTTAATTTCCTCTATTTCTAAATAAGTTTTACTTCATCGTCTAACTAAGATTTCTTATCTCAATTAAAAAGAGTCTGCAAAAAACCTCGCCATTTTTACCGCGTATGGGTAAACAAAACTGTGAAAAACTACTGTAACAAGAAGCGTCGAAAGGATTACCATTAGTGGAAAGCTATCTGTGATAGTATCTTCAGTAGCATAAACCCCTGATTCTGTTGAAATATTTTGATCATCTCTCAAAGTAACCTCCTTGATAGACCTCAGACTATATTATATGACACAAATCATATAAACACCATTAATTGACAGAAGATGTAATAAAATCGCTAAATTAGCAAAAAATGCGGCAAAATTTTTATTCACGATTGCCCATAGAATTTGGTAACCTCTCAAAAATTTGAACAAAAAAGGGTTAGTAATGAACGAAATGCAGCAGGAAATTGTCGCAGGACTAAACAGATACCGTCTAGATAGAATTGAGCCACTTATGGAACACGACGACCAAGAAGGAAAATTCCGTATGGAAGTTTCAACGAGCTTGGTGAGTTAGGTTTTGCAGGTATGACTCTTCCAGAAGAATATGGTGGAGCCGGACTTAGCTATGAAGACTTCTGTTATGCACTTGAAGAAATTTCTAAGAGTTCAGTTTCTTATGCTGTGACGATCTCTGTTTCAACTATGACTCAAGCTATCCTAAATGCTTTTGGAAACGAAGAGCAAAAGAAGAAATACCTTCCAGAACTTACTTCAGGAAAGGCCATTGGTGCCTTCGCACTTTCTGAATCAGGATCTGGTTCTGACGCCGCTTCTCTTAAAACAACGGCTAAGAAAGTGGATGGTGGATATATCCTCAACGGTACAAAGCTTTGGATCACTTCAGGTGGAATCGCAAAAACATATATTGTGATGGCCAGAACAGGTCAAGAAGGAGCTAAGGGAATCTCTGCTTTCATCGTTGAAGATGGAATGGAAGGTTTTAGCTACGGTAAGAAAGAAAATAAAATGGGTTGGAATATCTCTCCTACTCGTGAACTAATTTTTGAAATTGCTTTGTACCTGAAGAAAACCTACTTAAAGAAGAAGGCTTTGGCTTTAAAGTAGCAATGAGTGCTCTAGATAGAGGAAGAATTACAATTGGTGCAATCGGTGTTGGTTGTGCGCAAAGAGCTCTTGATGAGGCAGTAAAATACTCTCTAGAGAGAAAGCAATTTAACCAAGAGATATTCAATTTTCAAGGTCTCCAATTCATGATGGCAGATATGGCAACGGAAGTCGAAGCCTCTAGACTTCTCGTTTTAAGTGCTGCTAAATCATTTGATGCGGGTACTCCAAATCAAACAGTTGCTTGTATGGCAAAGATGAAGTCAACTGATACAGCGATGAAAGTAACAACTGATGCAGTCCAAATTCTTGGAGGTGTCGGATATACAAAAGAATACCCTGTTGAAAGATTTATGAGAGATGCAAAAGTTCTACAAATTGTTGAAGGAACAAATCAGATCCAAAAAGTAGTTATCGCAAGACAACTTAAAAAGAAATACGAGAGATAAAATGCAGTTTATATACAATATAAAGAATTCTGAATCTCAATATACAGTTGAACAAATCCAGGAAGCGATCGACGCTTTTAAGAACTCGGTACGATTTGATTTTATTAAGACTCTTGATGATAAGAGCCTTATTTCTTCGACTCTTGAAATCTATGAACAATTTAAAGATCGCACGAACTTCGTACAAGTTGGTATTGGAGGAAGCTCTCTTGGTCCAGAAATGCTTATTAAGGCCATCAAAAGAACTGATAAGAACTTTTATTTCTTAAACAATATCGACACTGACCACACGGTA
>NZ_AUNJ01000005.1 GCF_000447775.1 Bacteriovorax sp. DB6_IX | reverse complement strand
GAAAGCTTTCTTCCAACTGGTAATCTAAAAAGAGAGCTCTACGAAACTGGAAAGAAGACACTCTTTGAATGTGGCTATTATGAAGTTGGAATGGATCACTTTGCCAAGAAAACAAATTATCTCTATCAAGCCTTTGATAAGAAGAAACTTCATCGCTCATTTATGGGCTACACAGATGCGAAGTCATCAACGCTTATTGGCCTAGGTGCGACAAGCATTTCTAATACA
>NZ_AUNJ01000004.1 GCF_000447775.1 Bacteriovorax sp. DB6_IX | reverse complement strand
CTTCACACATTCCCATCTGATTATTTTTCTTAGCTCTTTCAAACAAACCTTTATTCGACTCAACGAGCTCTGCAAAACTTCCAAAAACCTTCGACATATTTCTTCCTTGAAACGTTTTTTTATCTTTTTATTATAGAGGAAATCCTTCTTTTCCCCTACTGGGAAGCACTTTCTTGACGCTGCGCTCATCATCTTTATATGCATTTTTTTTTAACGCAGAGTTAAAAAATCCTATGTACCTTCGGTAACATAGAGCTTAATGACCGTAGGTCACTGATTTTATTTGATATTTTTTTGCATAACAGCTTGCCAAGGTCGGTTTTTATTAGAAGAATACTGGGCGAGAGCTTAAGTTTTGTTTGAAACTTAAGCTCTTTTTTTTTTGACCCAAACTAAGTGAGGGACACATGGACATCAAGGTCAAGATCAAGGGAACTGGAATTTACACTCCACAAAGAGTGATGACGAATTTCGACCTTGAAGAGATGGTAGAAACATCGGATGAATGGATCTACGAAAGAACTGGAATAAAACAAAGACACATCTGTTCTACAGAAGGTGGGGAATGGCCAAGTGATATGGCCTATCATGCAACTCTAGATGCGCTAAAGGCAGCGAATCTTGAGCCAAATGATATTGATATGATTCTCTTTGCTTCGGTAACACCGGATCACAAACTTCCAAACACAGCTTGTATTCTTCAACAAAAACTTGGAATCACTAATAAGTGTGCAGCACTTGATATTGCAGCGGCTTGTTCAGGTTTTGTATACGGGCTTAATATGGCGACAGGTCTGATCAAAATGGGAGCGATAAAAAATGCTCTTGTCATTGGATCAGAGATGCTAAGTCGTGAAGTGAACTGGAAAGATCGTAATACATGTATTCTCTTTGGAGATGGTTGTGGAGTTGCGATTGTTGGAGCGAACGAAGATGGTGATGAATCAGATATTCTCTCTCTTCACCTAGGTGCTGATGGAAAAGGGAAAGAGTTCTTCGACCAACCTGTTGGTGGAGCTGTTGAACCAATTACAGAGCAACATATTCAAGAAGAAACTCACTACATGCAAATGAAAGGTAGAGAGATGTTCAAGGTTGCCACGAGAACATTGGCCGAAAATGCCCGTATTGTTCTTGATAGGGCCAATGAATCGCTTGAAAATGTTGACTGGCTTATCCCACACCAAGCAAATGTTCGAATTATCGAAACAACAGGTAAGCTTCTAGGAATCGATCCAGAAAAAGTAATTATTAATATCGATAAGTACGCCAATACTTCTGCGGCGACAGTACCAATTGCCATGCACGAAGCAATTACTGATGGAAGAATCAAAAGAGGACAACTCCTACTACTTGATGCCTTCGGTGCAGGTTTAACAACTGGTGCAACACTACTACGTTACTAAGGATTTTTTATGACAAAGAAAGTTGTTTTAATTTTTCCAGGTCAAGGTTCTCAATACGTAGGTATGGGAAAAAACCTTGAAGGTCATAGCTCATATGATCTCCTTCAAAAGGCGAATGATGTTCTTGGATTTGATCTCTCTAAGATCATGCTTGAAGGCCCTGAAGAAGATCTAACGATGACTCAAAATACACAACCAGCAATTTTAACTCACTCTCTTGGACTTTTTGCTAAGGCGAAAGAAATTTTAGATGAGAAGGGAATTGAAATTTCTGCAGTTATGGGACACTCTGTTGGAGAATACCCTGCCCTAGTTGCAGCTGGTGCCCTTAGCTTTGAGGACGCTGTAAAAGCTGTTAACAATAGAGGAAAGTTCATGCAAGAAGCCGTTCCAGCTGGAATGGGTAAAATGTACGCCGTCCTTAGAGTACCAGCTGATATAGTTGAAAAAGCATGTCTTGAATCTTCAACAGAAGACAATAAGGTTATGCCTGCGAACTTTAATGAGCCAGGACAGATTGTTATTTCTGGTCACGCTGAAGCTTGTGATAAAGCTGTTGAATGGATTAAAGAAAACTACACTGAGCCACATAAGCTTGTGCCTCTTAAAGTGAGTGCTCCTTTCCACTCTTCTCTCATGCTACCGGCAAGAGAGAATATGGCCACATTCTTTGGTGGAATAAACTTTAACGAAACAAAGCTTCCGTATATCGCAAATATTGATGCTAAAAAATATGATGCTGGAACTTCTGGTGAGATCGTTAAAGAGAATCTTATTAAGCAAATTGATGGTGCTGTTCTTTGGACTCAAAGTTTTGAACAACTTGATGACGATACAATTTGTCTAGAAGTTGGACCGGGACGAGTTCTTATGGGACTAGCAAGAAAGATTAATAGAAATATCAAAGTCATCTCTTTAGATAAAGAGGGAGCATTTGATGATCTGAAGGAGGCTCTCTCATGATGGCACAATTTAAAGACCTTGAGGGAAAGAGAGTTTTAATTACCGGTGCAAGCCGTGGAATTGGACTTGAAATTGCTAAGAACTTAGCAAAACAAAATGCTCACGTTATCTTCAACTACCGTGAAGGAAAAGAAGATGTTGCAGCACAAATTGAAAAAGAATTAAAAGAACTTGGTGCGAGTGATGTCACAGGACTTCTCTTTGATCTTAATAATGAAGAACAAATGAAAGAAGCTGTTAATAACTTTGCGAAGGAAGTAGGTCCAATTGAAGGGCTAGTCAATAATGCAGGTGTCTCTAAAGACTCTCTTCTAATGAGGCTAAAGAGAGCTGATGTTGACTCTATTATTGATACGAACCTTAAGGGTGGGATGATGCTTACAAGTATCCTCTCAAGACAATTCTTAAAGGCTGAGAACGTTTCTATCGTAAATATTAGTTCTATCGTAGGACTAATGGGAAATATTTCTCAGGCAGCTTATTCTGCTTCAAAAGCTGGGATGATCGGATTTACGAAATCAGTGGCCAAAGAACTTGGAAGTAGAAATATTAGATGTAACGCTGTGTGCCCAGGTTTTATTCAAACAGATATGACTGATGCACTTGAAGATAAGGCAAAAGAAGCGTATCTTTCTTCAATTCCAGTTGGTAAATTCGGAAGCACTGATGACGTAGCAAACCTTGTTTGTTTTCTACTGAGCCAATCTTCTTCATATATAACTGGTGAAGTAATTAAAGTTGATGGTGGACTTTACATATAAACTATATAAAAATTTAAAAATCTGAATAAATCAGGAGAGAAAAAATGCAAGAACAAGTAATTAAACTAATTAGCGACGCAACTAAAATCGACATTGCAAAAATCAACATGGAAACTTCTTTTGTTGACGACCTAAACCTAGATTCACTTGATATCGTTGAACTAATGATGAAAATGGAAGACGAGTTTGGTGTTGAAATTCCAGAAGAAGATGCTGAAGGACTTAAGTCTGTTAAAGATGTAGTATCTTACCTAGAAAACAAGCAATAAAAAAATAAAAGCTCCCATCGGGAGCTTTTTTATTTCTCTATAGTATTAGAAAGCCTATCTTTTTTATCTGATTCCTTATTTTTAAATTCTTTTCTATCAAGCCTTCTCTTGTGAACAAGCTGAGGATAACACTGCTCATTACTCGCCAACACCTCGTCATAAATGTAGCGAAAGTTTCGATCTCCACCAGTTGGGCCGACAACTGCCCCACTTTTAGAATGGCAAGATGTAAGACTAATTCTTCCACACTCATATTCTTGAACGATTGAACAATTCACTTCATGATTATTGCCGCGATTATCCATGAAGCTAAAATCTACTGATCCGTATTTCTTAAAGTCTGTTTTCTTTGCCGTGTCTGCTAAACTTCCCATCGAAGAGACAAGCCCCGAGACAAAGTTTTTTCCACCAGAAGAATCTGTTTTGATATTCAAATCGTACTTTCCTGATGGCTTCACATTAATTGGTAGGTTCTTTCTTCCTGAACTATGGTCTTCAAAGAACCCATTAGGATTGTCTGCTATTGCTCTAAATATAATCTCATCAAAATCATCGCCAGCGAAGACACTGATTGAGACAATAAAGAGCAATAAAAACTTCATAGATATTTCTCCATAATTCACTTGAGCTTAACCTTAATCATTATAAGGGGTTCTCTATTTGAGACACCTTTTTTACATGATTTAGATGCTAAGTTGAATGATTTCAGTAAGATATATTTCTAGGTATTTATCGGACGAATTTGTGAATTGCCTAAAAAAAAAGGCTCCTTAAACAAGGAGCCTTTTGGGTTTTATGTAAGAATCGCTTATTGTACTGAAACTTGAAAGTCATCAGCAGGAATCTCAGCGATGTCACATACTACTTTATGAGCATCTCTAATACCT
>NZ_AUNJ01000003.1 GCF_000447775.1 Bacteriovorax sp. DB6_IX | reverse complement strand
CTGAGTTTGATGATGTTTTTAGTACTGCAAAGAAAAAAGTTCTAGATCACCCATCAAAGTCTGCGGAAATAGTGAATAAAATCCAATCTCTCCCACTTGGTGTCGATAAGATTATAATCAATCATCACGAGAGATACGACGGCACAGGTTTTCCAAGAGGAATTGACTATACAAGACTTGATCCGATGACATCTATATTCATTGTCTCTCTTGAACTTGCCAATACTCTTTATGAGACAGGATTTTATAGAGATATTATCATAGAGAAAATACTAGAGATGGAGTCTCGTTACACAAAAGGATCTTTTATTAAGATCATGAAGGCCCTAAAAGCGGCTTTTGCCATTCCACTAGTCGAACATGAGAGAAAAGACTTTTTAAACGAGTAGATATATGAAAATTGCCCTTTTTACCCATGAGCTTGTCCCTGAAATCGGACATAGTCGAGCGCTTATTGAAACAATAAATCATATTCCTAGCGACAAGATAGATCATCTCTATGTCGTTAGTTTTGAGATGGGAAATCCTCAAGAGATCTTTCCCGAACTAAAGAATAGAATTACTTTTATTGAAGTTCCCAAACTCTACTTTGGTCCCTTTCTTATCAAGATGCTCTACTTCTTTATCGCCTCTTGGTTTATTACAAAATTAAAGCTTAGCTCTGATGTCAAAAAAGTTGGAATTGGTATAGCTTCTCTAAGTGTAGACTACGTCAACGTGCAGTTCGTACACAAGGAGTGGGAGCACTTCTATTTTTCACGCTTTAAATTTCCAATCTACAAGTATCTCTATAAGAAATTACTCTTCTTCTTTTTCTGGCTTGGAGAGAATTACCTATATAGAATAAAGAGTCATACTCAATTCTCAATTCTTTCTGAATTCGAGCAAGACTATATGACAACTCATTTCAATATTCCCAAAGAGCACACGATTCTTAATTACTCTGGAATAAATTTAGATAATTTTGATTTTATAAATGAGTCAAAAGAAGAGGTTCTCAACGAACTTATTTCAGACTACCCTCAAATGACTAAGCTCGAACTTAATCAACCAATTTACCTATTCGTTGGGGCCTTTGAGAGAAAGGGGTTAAATTTAGTTATTGATAAAATAAGAAGTGTCCCAAATGCTCAACTTCTAGTTGTTGGTCGCCCAGAAAGTGCGAAGGGATTCTCTTTACCTGATGATTTAAATATTACTTATGTTGAGTTCACTAAAAGATTCAAAAATTCTATCATCTGGCAGATGTCTTTGTTTTTCCCACAATCTATGAGCCATTTGGATTAGTTTTGGTTGAAGCGGCATGTATGGGCCTAGAAGTTTATACAACGGAATACAAAGTTGGGGCCAGTGAACTTCTAAGAGATATGGACAATATCCATCTATTTAAAAAGCCTGAAGATATCGTTATCACTCCAAGAACAAAGCCTTTAACTCTTGATGAGAAAAGAGCTCTAAGACAACAGCGACGCGAACGTCTTGCTTCTATGACTTGGGAAAAAACTGGTGAACGCTTTTATGAGCTACTTAGTCGCTCTTAACTTGGCGATAAAGTAGAATACTTGAAAGCACAGTTGCAAAAACACCGATCAAGCCAGTGTAATACGCTCTATTTTCCAAGTATTGATCCTTAGGAATAAAGACAGAGTCACCAGGTTGAAGAGTCTCTGCGTAGACGTTTGTGTTTCCACCATCCGAGATATCATAACGTAGAACTTTAAACTTATCCGCATTCTTACGAGTCAATCTTACATTATCAAGTTTAGCCGTTGAACTTGGCCCTCCTGCCATTGATAGTCCATTTAAGAATGTTGTATTAACTGGAACAAAGTGAAGACCTGAGTTCTTTACTTCTCCCCAGAAATGGACAGGAATTAGAACCTTACCTTTTACAGAAGGTGAGAAAAAAACTGAACCATAACTCTTATTCATATCCTTTACTTCTGATGGCAGAGTAAATTCTTTGATATTAAAATTTGGCTTTCCCGTAGCAAATACTGTTGTGGAAAAAAGCAGAGATGCCGACAAAATATTGACTTTCAAAGTAGTAATAAGTTTCATAAAATTCAGTGTAGCAAAGAGAATTTATGGAAACAATAAATAATACCAACGCAATCCGTCAATCTATTGGAAAGAAACTTTCCAATCTCTTTGTCGTTCTCTTCATTATTCACTTTATTTTAAACTTCTTAGGAGTTTCACAGCTACAATACTTTTATCTCATAGAGCTCGCTGTTTTTG
>NZ_AUNJ01000002.1 GCF_000447775.1 Bacteriovorax sp. DB6_IX | reverse complement strand
TTTCTTACGAGGATTTAGAGAGTCTAGAGGGTCCTGAAAAACCATTTGCATTGTCTGATATCTCTCTTTATCTGAAATATCATCAAAACTCTTACCTGAAAAAGAAATACTTCCTTCCGTTTTCTTCTCTAAGTTCATAAGTGTCTTGGCCAAGGTACTTTTTCCACAACCAGACTCACCAACAATTCCTAGTGTTGTTCTTGGAGCGAGAGTGAAAGAGACATTGTTAAGTGCCTTAACAAGTTGGTCTTTTCCTTTGACTTGATAGAACTTTTTGAGATTTTCTACAACTAATGTTTCATTCATAATATTTGCCATTTCGTTTCTTTATTTTAAGTTATCCACTATTTCTTTTCTAAAGGGTAGTGACACCTATAAACTCTATCTGTGGCCTTTTCTAATAGTGGCCATTTGCTTTGACAGTCGTCCTTTCGATGAAAGCATCTTCCTTCAAATTGGCAACCTTGTGGTCTGGCATGTAAATCAGGAACTAGCCCTGGAATCGAGAAGAGTTCATCGTCTTTAGACTCATGAAAAGATGGAATCGAATCAAGTAGTCCTTTTGTATAAGGGTGTTGAGGAGATTCAATAATATCCTTGGTTAAACCAGATTCTATAATTTCTCCCGCATACATTACTTGAATTTTCTTCGTAATATCTTTAACAACTGAGAGATCATGACTTACAAAAATAACAGACATATTATGTTCAACTTGTAGCTTTTCAATTAGCTCAAGAATCTGTTGTTGAACTGTCACATCCAGAGCTGTTGTCGGCTCATCGGCAATGAGAAGTTTTGGGTTACATGCAATGGCCATTGCAATCATTATTCTTTGGCTCATCCCACCTGAAAGCTCATGGGGGTAAGCCTTAAGTCTTTCTTTAGGAGCGGGTATTCCAACATCAAGAAGAAGAGAGAGAATCTTTTCGTGTCTTTGATGCTTACTCATTTCTGGGCAGTGAATACGAAGAACCTCATCAATTTGATCTTCAACTGTATAACACGGATTTAAGCTATTCATGGGGTCTTGAAAAATCATCCCCATCTTTCCGCCACGGATGTCTTGCCACTGTTTTTCAGAGATTCCCAATAGATTGACACCATTGAAGCTGAGCTCATCTGCTGTCACAATAGCATTTTCAGGAAGAAGTCCCATTAGGGCCATATTCGTAATACTTTTCCCACAACCTGATTCTCCAACGACACCAAGAGTTTCGCCTTCTTCAATAGTAAAAGAGACATCTCGAACTGCCGTGATGATTCCTTTCTTTGTTTGAAATTGTATTTGTAGATTCTTTGCAACTAATAATGACATGACTACCTCTTAAGTTTTGGGTCTAGAGCATCTCTTAAACCATCTCCAAAGAGATTGAGTCCAAGTACGACAGCTAAAATACAAAGTCCTGGAAGCGTCACGAGCCAAGGAGAACTTTCAATATAAGGTCTTGCATCTGAGAGCATAATTCCCCACTCAGGAGTTGGAGCTTGAACTCCTAGACCTAAGAAACCAAGGGCCGCAGTAGATAAGATACCTTCACTTAGGCCAAGAGTTGTTTGAACAATGAGAACCGCTGTACAGTTTGGAAGAATTTCTTTTAGCATAATTCTCCACGGGCTTGCACCAAATGTTTTGGCGGCCATGACAAATTGGCGCTCTTTCAATTCAAGAACATTTGCCCTGATCAATCTCGTAAAAGATGGGACACCAACAATGGCAACAGCTATAATTGCATTAACCATTCCTGGGCCAATAACCGCAACAACAATGATTGCCAATAGAATACTTGGGTAGGCCATTAAGATATCAATAAATCTCATAATGACAATATCGACCTTTCCTCCAAAGTAGCCCGAAATAAGACCAAGGGCCGTACCAATAAGGGTTGAGAGAAAGACAATTGAGACACCGACAAAGAGAGATATTTGAGCGCCCCAGATCAAACGGCTGAAGGTATCCCTTCCAAGATCATCTGTTCCCAGTAGGAACTTCATACTTCCGCCTTCTGCCCAAAAGGGAGGCAGACGAAGTTGTCCAGGAAAGACTTCACTGGCACTGTGAGGGGCTATAATTGGAGCAAGGATTGCGAGAGTGATAAAGCCCATGACGAGACCGAGTCCGAATACGGCTCCTTTATTATCGCTAAAATGATCCAAGAACTCCTTGAGATTATGTTTAAATCCTACTTCTTGAGTGGTTTCCATTTCTATATTTACCTATCTAATTTTTGGGTTTACGTAGCTGTAGATAATATCTACTAAAAAGTTAATCATAATAACCATCGATGCAATAAAGAGAATTCCACCTTGAATGACGGGATAGTCTCTTGCGTGGATACTGGCGACAAGCCATTTTCCAATACCTGGCCACGAAAAAATTGTTTCCGTGAGGATTGCTCCTGTGATGATACTTCCAAAGAGTAGTCCTATAACTGTGACGATTGGAATAAGTGCATTTCTAAAAGCATGTTTCCAAACGACTTTATTGAAGCTTTGTCCTTTGGCCTTCGCTGTTTGGACATAGGGAGCTCTTAGAACTTCAAGGACTGAAGATCTTGTCATTCTTGCAACGACTGCGAGAGGAATTGTTCCCATAGCAATAGTTGGAAGAATGAGGTGTCTAATGGCGCTAAAAAATGGCGCCAGTCCTTCATCTGCAAGCACTTGTGGTGAGAGGGAGTCAATTAGCATAAACCCAGTTATTGTTGGGACATCAAACATAACAGAGAGTCTTCCTGAGACAGGTGTTATACCTAAGTTTACTGAGAAGATAATAATCAGGATGAGTCCCCACCAAAAAATTGGCATGGAGTAGCCTACTAGTGAACCGCCCATTAAAATATAATCAGGTATTGAGTTGCGGTGAACCGCTGCATAGACTCCGGCCGGGATTCCAATTAAGATCGCAAAGATCATGGCACAAACTCCGAGCTCAAGAGTCGCAGGAAAGCGTGCAAAGAATTCATCCGTGACAGGTCTCTTACTTACGATAGATCTCCCGAAATCACCTTGAACAGCGTTCTTCATATAGATTCCATACTGTTCGAGAACAGGTTTATCTAGACCTAAACTCCTTGTCATTTCCTGATAAACTTTAGGGTCAGATCCTCTTTCTCCTAACATGAGCATGACCGGATCACCCGGAATCATTCTAATGATGAAGAAGGAAAAAAGAGAAATCCCAACAAGAGTTGGGATTAATTGAATTAGTTTTTCTTTTAGAAACTTTAAGGCAGAGCTTCTCATTATTTGAGCTCCACCTTATCAAACATATCACCACCAAGAGGGTCAATAGTATAACCTTCTACATTCTTGGCCATGGCCCTGAAAATTGTCGAGTGTGCGATTGTAACCCATGGTGCTTTTTCTTTGAAAATAACTTGGGCCTTCTCGTAAAGAGATGTTCTCTCTGCTTTATCAGTGATTTGTTTTGCTCTTGTCACAAGTTTGTCAAAATCAGCATCACACCATCTTGCGTAGTTTGATCCTGCCTTAACACCTTGGCATCCGAGGAGAATATGAAGAAAGTTATCTGGATCTCCATTATCTCCAGTCCAACCAAGTTGAAGCATTTCGTGCTCACCATTTGAAGACTTCTTTAAATAAGTCGGCCAATCATAAGTCACAAGCTTAACTTTGATTCCAATCTTAGCAAGGTCCGCTTGCATAAGTTCACCCATTTTCTTTCCATTTGGATTGTATGGGCGTGAAACAGGAAGAGTCCAAAGAGTTGTTTCAAAACCATTTGGGTATCCAGCTTTTGCAAGGAGGGCCTTAGCTTTTTCAGGATTGTAATTATAATCAGTCACATTAGAGTTGTATGACCAGATTGTTGGAGGAAGTGGGTTCTTTGCCACTTTGGCATGTCCTAAATAAATAGCATCAATATAAGAATCCCTATTGAGTGCCATATGAACGGCCTTTCTAACATCAGTATTCTTGAATGGACCTTTCTCTGTATTCATGGCCAGGTAACCAACGTTGAGTCCAGCTCCTGTTTGGAGTTTGATATTCTCTGCCGCATTCATGGCATCAAGATCAGTTGGTGATGGTTCGTTAATAAGGTGACATTCTCCGGCCTTAAGTTTTTGGTAGCGAACTGAAGCATCCGGTGTAATTGAGAAGACAAGCTTGTTAACTTTTGCAGCACCTTTAAAGTAGTCTTTATTGGCCGAATATTTAATGACATTATCTTTTTGGTAGGCGCCAAAGATAAATGGACCTGTTCCAACTGGAAAGTTGTCGATCTCTTCTTTCTTTCCTGCTTTTTCTAATTGAGAAGCATACTCAGCAGAGAGAACACTCATAAAGCTCATTGCCATATTTGCCAGAAATGGTGCTTCGGCCTGGTTTAGAACAATTTGAACTTGGTAGTCATTAACCTTTTTAATATCTTTAATTAGTGCACCCATTCCCATTCCATTGAAGTACTCATAAGTACCTCCACTTACTTTATGGAATGAGTGATCTTTTTTATACATTCTATTGAATGAGAAAATCACATCGTCTGCATTGAACTCTCTGGTTGGAGTAAAGTATTTCGTTGTGTGAAACTTAACACCTTTTCTTAGGTTAAATGTATAAGTTAATTGATCATCTGAAATTGTATAGCTCTCGGCCAGTGCCGGCTCAACTTCCGTCGTTCCTCTTTTAAATTCAACAAGTCGATTATAGATCGTATGTGCTGAAGCATTATTAGATGTTCCATCAGTTGTTACTTGAGGATTAAACGCTGTTGGCGATCCTTCCGAACAATAGACAAATGTTTTGTTTGATGATTTCTTGGCGTTACATGACACCAGTGTCGCTACGAGTAGAGTACTCGTCATAAGTGTGTTTATTTTCATTTTGTCTCCGTGCTTGTGTTGCAATTAAAATTGTAGGAATTTAGTCAAGAAGTGTCAAAGATTGTGAAAAATTCAATTTAGTGAAATAGGCCCACTTAAGAAGTGGGCATTGCAGTATGGTGATAATTCTCGTGGAAGCGTATTTTATGATTCCTAAGTTTCTTGTGAAGAAATTTTCGCGTGTCGTTACGAAGTTCCCAGGCATCACTTGGAGAGCCCGCCCATGCTGCAATCCAGCACCTGATCGCATCCTTTTCAAGTTCTATAACCCAGAATGATGGGTCTTCCTTGTCTGCAAAATACTCAGATTCCTTAGCTGATTCGATGGCCATTTTTTCAACTAGTTCTAAGTCAGCATCCGGAGCAACAAAGAATTCAATATGGGCCCAGATATATTCATCTTTCATGGTGAGATTTTGAATTTCTTTTTGCAGTAGTTGTGAGTTTGGAATGATAATTCTATTCCAGTCCCAACGTTTTAAAACGGCATAGGTGAGAGTGATTTCTTCAATAAGTCCATAGTGCCCATCTATTCTAACAGTGTCACCAACCTTAATAGATCTAAAAAAGGAAATAATGACTCCAGCGAAGAGATTTTCTAAGAAGGGACGAAATGAAACCCCGATGATAACTGAGATAACGGCCGTGATTAATGAAATATAGACCGTTGGAATACTTCCCAAATAAGGAATCAGCGATAAGAGAATCCAAATTAAGAAGAGAATAACAGGAAACGCTTTGGCCATAAAGCTAAAGCGAAACTCCATCGCATCTATTCCATATTGCTTGAGTACTTTTTCTTGGTTCTTATAGGGAGACTCTGTTTCAATAGCGTCATTGATCTCTCTATTTTTAATACCTTTTAGACGCTTCTTCTCTGTACGCTTGATCTTAAAATTTACTAAGAAGTAAACACTAATAAAGAAGATAGTAATTAAGAGGTGGTATGTATTTTCAAGCGATACGAAATTCAAGCTTATTCCTTAGGCATGGTTCTTTTCTTTTTTATCATAATAACGTGATAAAAAATCATGACATCGGCAAAACCGAATTCTATTTTCTATTTAATAAGTCGTGAAGATGTTGGTAGCCTTGTTTCTTGAGAACAAAATCGTGAGCGGCCCTAAATTTCTTTAGTATTTTTGGTTTGGCCAGCTTTGTGGCATGAACCCAGTTTTTCTTTTCATTGACTGGCTCAACAAAAGTTAGTTTAGAGTTTCCACAAACTTTCATCGGGCAAAGTGAATAGAGGACTGTCGATGGAATCATTAAGTAGTCTAAGCGCTTTGCTTTCACCATTTTAATTCCAATCTCGTAGTTCTTTAAAGGGATCTTATATTTTTTCGGGTAGTCATCAACAAAGTTACTGTAACTAGCTCCTCTTATAATTCCAATTGTCTTTGGCATAAGGTGAAGATCTAGTTTCTTGTGTTTAAAACTTATAATGTAGTTTTGATTTCCAAGAGTTGGAAAGAGCTTTTGTTTATCTATACCGGCCATCGAGTTTGGGTAGAGAATCCCAATGTCGACTTGATCATTCTTTAAAGATTCAATCAGTCTTGGGTAGGGAGTGACTTTGTAAACAAATTTTAGGTCTGTTTGATGATTAACTTCGTTAAGGAAATCAATCATGACCCCGTGATAACTTCCTTGAGACCTGTAAACGTATGGATAGAGCTCAAATAAGCCTATTTTCAGCTCATTAGCTTGGCAAACTAAAGATAAAGTCAGTATTAACAAGTATTTATGCATCCTCCATATTATCTACCTATATAGGATAAATCACAAGGATAAAACATGACGCATGTTGTAAAAAATGCAAGGGTGGCGTTGTTTCGATGAAAAGTGTGACGCAATGTGGTAGAAAGTGATCGCAACACATATTTTGACTTTCTTGGAGGAAACGTGAAGAAGCAAGTCTTGAAACAGCTTACACTTGGAATTTCGGTAGCTTGTGCCTTATCGGCAACAGCAAAGCCTTATTCATACCCAAATGCCAAGGATATTTCAGTAAATAACTTTTCAGAAACTGGTTTTAAGGCCGGTAGAGTACCAGAAAAGTTTTCATCAAAAGAACAATTAAATGTAGGTGATGAAGTTATGGTCTATGACCGTTACATCAACACATATACCTCTTCAAATGGAAAACTGAAGAGAGATAGAATGATCGGTCGTCTTGATAGACTCACTGTCGTGGGAATGGCGGAAGAACTTGGAGAAGACTATATTCAGGTAAAAATTAATTCTTCAACAGATTGGGGAATGAAAGGTAAGACTCGCTTTGTAAAATTAAGACATCTTTCTGAGTATGAAGATTATAAGAATTTTGATGCCGATGTTTACATGGTTCAAAATATTGCGACAGAAAAGCTTAGAGTTTACCAAAGAGTTTGTAAGGATAATTCTTGTCCACCAAAACTAATTCTTCAAACTGATTTTGTTGCAGGATTTAAAAAAGGCGACAAGAAGTTTGGAAAGAGAACTCAAGTTGGTAACTATAGAATCTTTGAATGGCATAAGTTTTATCAAGATAGACCAGGTGGACATTACCCGTCATGGTTTGATCCAACATATCCAGCACAGCCTGAAAAAGAAGATAGTTGGTCTAAGTGGTTCAAGGGTGAGTATATGCCTTGGGAGTACTGTACGACTAAAGATGGAAAAAGAAAATGTTCTCACTCTGGAATGATGAGAGGAGCCTTTGGTTGGTATACAGCTCTCGTTGAGCCTAACTATGGACAGGATCAATGGACACACGGAACAATTGGTTGGGCCGAGTCTTCTGAAGAAAATATTAAAAGAGCAAAAGGTGAAGATTTCTGGGGTGCGATTGCAAATACATTCACATCACTAAGAAGTTCTGGTTGTTCAAGAGTAAGTAACCCTACAGTTGCTTTCTTAAGACACTTACTTCCTGTTGGAACACCTATTGTTAAGATCTACGCACTAGAAAAGTACCAGGACGAAGCTTCTGTTAAGAAGAACTATAACCAAGATCAAGAATTTACTTGGGATTTTGCCTTAACTAAAGATGGTGTTCGTGGAACACATAAAGATGCAATCTCTTCTCATAAGCAATCAGTAGAAGAGTCAGGTGTTTCTTCTGAGAGAATTCTTGAAGAGGGAACATTTAAATTTAAAAACTTTCCACTGGTAACACAACAAAAGAATAAGTCTTCGAAATGTCGCGAGACAGACTCGTCGAATTTAAGATCTGATTACAGAAAGCTGAGAAAGGGATGTAACCTCTATAAAATCCCAGCGGATGCTTTTGTTGGATCTTTCAATGTCGATACAGGTCTTCTTGAAGGGTATGCCCATCCAAAGGCAGAGGGAATTATCAAAGGTGGATTTAGATCACAGAAATTCCCATCTTTTATGGATGTTAAAAACTACAAGTAAGAATAAGATTTTAAATTTATAACCTAGGTCTTCACTTGAATGAGTGAAGGCCTATGAGGGAAATATGAAAACTTTTAAAGTATTAGGACTAACATTATCTATAGCTTCGGCAATCAATGCTTCGGCACTTGAAACGATACGTTTTGATCGTGCATGTGAGGAGGGGAACCGCATCACGATTTCAGCAGTTGGAGATATACTTCTTCACGAGACGCTACAAAGACGAGCTATCAAGGAGAATTCTTTTGATACTCTATGGAGAGATGTTATTCCTTACTTTAAAAGTGTTGATTTTGCGTATGGGAATCTAGAGTCTCCTGCGGCATCAGGAACTGATAAGAGTGGTAATAGAGTAAAAGATCCTGGTTTTGTTTATGATGGGAAAGTTTACTCAAGTTACCCAAGGTTTAATTACCATCCCAAAGTCATTCGTGACTTAAAAAATAGCGGTATTGATATTCTATCAACTGCGAATAATCACTCTCTAGACAGATGGTCTCGTGGAGTTGATGAAACAATTAAGGAAATTGAAAAAGAAGACCTTGAGTTAATTGGGACTAGATTAAAGAAAAAGCAAAAGCGTGACCGTCTTTCTGATTGGTATAGAGTAACTGATATCAATGGAGTAAAAGTTGGTTGGATTGGATGTACTTTCTTTGTTAACTACGGTCTTAGTGATAAGTACGACCAGGTTATGTACTGTGAATCAACAAAAGGTAAGAAGAGAATCAAAAGTATAATTGAGAAGCTTAAGGGGGAGACTGATGCCATTATTATTACTCCACACTGGGGTAAGGAATATGTATCTGAAGCATCTGAAAGACAAAAGTCTGTCGCGAGAAAGTGGATTAAAATGGGAGCGACTGCTGTTCTTGGTTCACACCCACACGTTCTTCAACCAATGGAGAAAGTTGTAAGAGAAGATGGAAGCGAGGGATTCGTTATTTACTCTCTTGGAAACTTTGCTTCGAATCAAGGTGGAAAAAGATCTGAATGTAAGGGTGATCAGAAATGTTTGAATAAAAAGATCGCACAACGTTCTTCAGTGGTTTTATTCTTAGGTCTTACTAAGAATGAAGAGGGAACATTTATTAATGGTATTCAAGCGCTACCAACAAGAATGGTAAATCAATATGACACAAGTAATGTCGAGTTGGAATTAATCCACAAAGATATGCTTGAGTTTGATGAAGAGCTGGCCGTGAGAGAAGAGCAAATGTCTCCAAAGAGACATGGTGACGGTCGCCGAGAAATTAAACATATTAAATCAATTATCCCGCAAGGGAACCTCGTCTTCCCGGATGAGGAAGTCTCTACAAACTCTCATTGTTTGTAAGTGTATGTGTGTGTATTGAAGGGCGGTTGAGGGACCGCCCTTTTTTTTATTCTAGATATTGAAAACGAGATAGGTATAGATCGCATAATTCACTGAGGCGACATTAAGATTACTTCCTAAGTCATAGAGATTTGTATGGAGGTAGCCTTTTAGTCCCCCTGTTAAATCTTTTCCCTGGGTCCCAAGATTTAATCTCAAGCTAAACTGCCCAGCTAGACCTGAGCCATCTGTGCTTGAATTGTCTTTGCTTAATTCGTACTCCTGATGTCCACCAGCAGCCGTTGCTAAATAGGCAAAATAGAACGCGCTTCCTAAAGGGATGACTGAACCATATCCGATTCCCAGGCCAATTTGGCGACTGTCAACTTCCTTTATTTCTGAGAACTCTGGAAACTTATTATCTGGGTCCGTTCCAACAATTGGGCCAGAGTCTTTAATATCCAAACGATTAAGGTAGAACTTAAAAATAAAAGAGCTTCCGCCTTTCACTCCACCGATACCAGAACTTGTCACGGCCTTCATTTGAAACTTGGAGTCAAGCGCTGCTAGCATGATATAGCTGAATTCTTTACTGTGAAGAGTTGCCCTTGTGGCACAGAGATCACAATTTCTTGTACTGTCTTCTTCTGAGCTATTAAATCCCTCATATAAACGATAGGAGACTTCATGGAACCAATTAGAGAAATTAAGACCGAGCCTATAGTCTTTATATGAGTCATTACCAATATCTGATTTACCATAATTAGTATTTGGGATTCTTTGGCCATATTCAAAGTAGAAATAGTCACCAGATATTTTAATACCCCAGTGCAGGCTTGAATTGGGGTGGAATTCAACCATATTCTTATTCTCTCTAAAGACAAGAGAGTGGTTTGGCTTCTTTACTTGTAATGTTACTTTTGCCGCTAGGGAGCTTGAGCAAGTTAGCAAATAAAGCGATAGGAATAGGAGTATTTTTTCTTTTTCTATAAGAGACTCTTTGGAGGTCTTATTCCACTATAAATGACCTTCCCATTGCTATCTAGAATAACAGTTATAGGAAGAGAATCAATACCCCAACTTTTGGAAAGCTCTCTTGAGCGATCCTGTAGGATATTATATTTGAATTTATACTTCTTAATGAAACGCTTGATTTTCTTAGGAGAGTCTCCTGCATTGATAGCGATAAAATTATAGTCCTTTGCTTTTTCNG
>NZ_AUNJ01000001.1 GCF_000447775.1 Bacteriovorax sp. DB6_IX | reverse complement strand
GCATAAGAGCTACAATTAAAAATGATTGAATCTGAAAAATCATCGCAGATGACATAGAATTTCCTTATCTAATGAATTGCCCCATGAAAATATTCATGAAATTTTAATAAAATCTGTCATAACAAGATAAATTAATTTGGGCATATTATCAATACGTACCGCACCTGATATGATCTAGACAGAGAAGCGATGGGAGCACTATGTCAAACACATCACAAAATGAATTTACATCTACGGCCGATGACTCTGGATTAGGGAAGTGGGCGGTTATTGATATTGAAACAACTGGAGCGGATGCTGGAGTTGATGAAATTATCGATGTCGGTTATTTACAGTTTGATGGAGTCAAACTTATTCGCAAGTTTCAGTCCTTAGCAAGACCTTCCTTTGAGGTCTCACATTTTATTCAGAAACTGACTGGTATTACGAATAAGATGCTAAAGGATGCTCCTCTCTTTGATATGGTGGTAGGTGATATCCTTGAATTGGATGATCATCATCTTCTTGCTCATAACTCTGATTTTGAAGCAAGTTTTCTTGATTCACATTTTCAAACCCTAGATTCTCCTGAAGGTCACCACTGGGAAGACTCTCTTTACTTTCTATCGATTCTCTTTCCTCACTTAAGTTCTCTAAAGCTAGAGCACTTTATTCTTGGAATGGGGTTAGCGGATAAAGAAATGCACCGTGGTTATGAAGACTCTCTGGATCTTCTTAAAGTTATTATTGTTGCCACTCTCTTAGTGAGGGAAGATAAAGAGAAACAGGCCTTTGTGACGACTCTCTACAATAAATATCAGCTTCAAGACTATTGGTACTTTAAGTTCTTTAATCTTTATACTGATGAGTTACAAGAAATTTGTGATGCCATTGATTTTGAACCAGAGGCCCATATTGCGAAAGCACGTGAGTGGCTCTATCCAAAATTTTCTAATAACGAAGCAAGTTATGATAAGAATTTTGATCTGGATTTCAACGGTCAGAATGTTAAAAATATTTTTAGGGATGAGCCAAAAGTTCAGGAACTCTTTCCGGGATACTCTTATAGAGAATCACAAGAGTCCCTTGCTCTTAGAGTAGGGCAGTCTTTTAAAAATCATGTCCATGCTATGGTTCAGGCCCCTACTGGTACAGGGAAAACTTTAGGATACCTTATCCCATCGGCCCTCTTTTCATTAACTGAAGGTAAACAAGTTCTGGTGGCCACGGGAACTAAGACTCTACAGGCCCAGGCCATGCAAAAAGATGTCCCTGGTCTTCATAAGCTCTTGGGAGTTGATCCAAAAGACCTAAGAGTTAAACAGCTAATTGGCTCAAGCAATCACCTGTGTGAACTTCTCTTTACTCAGATGCAGGCCGAAGATGCCTTATTCTCTATGAGCGGGGCATTGAAAGATAAATTCAGTGATATGTACTTCGAATCGGTTTTCTTCCATAACGGAAGAAGTCCTCTTGAAGAGATGATCTCAAGGGGAGATTTGCCATTTCTCTTTAAAATGAAAATTGAGAACTTTAAAGATCGTGATAAGGAATTGGCCGTTGATTTTAGGGCCTGTTCTGGTTCTCAGTGTCCTTTTAAAAATGAATGTACTTATATTAGAGGATTGAGAGAAGCAAAGGATGCCCATATTATTGTTGGGAATCATGCTCTCATGTTTAGTTGGCCAAAATCATTTCCGAGACCACCCTATGTTGTTGTTGACGAGGCCCATAAAATTGAAAATGAATCGACTCGTGCCTTTACTTACGAAGTGACAGGAAGTGACTTAGAGTCGATGCAAAAACAATTACAAAACCTTCAAGGGCTAGGATCTCTTTTCTATCTTCTCAATAATAAATCAGAGGGAGAAGATCCAACTGAGATGATTGCGGAGCTAAGAACTCTTTCTATCGAAACGGCCACGACACTAAATGATCATATATTTGAGCTTCCAAATAAGTTAGAGATTATTTTTAAGAAGATGCCACGCTATACAGATCTTTATTGGAATGAATTACCAATGATTTCTAGCAGCGAGCAGGAACCATTGCGACTTGGTGTATTCCACCATCTTGAAAGTGTTTTCTATGTCTTAAAGAATGTCTATGACAAGGTTTACCCTCATATGATTCGTTGGCAGGCCACTGATATGAATGGGGAGAGTGAAGTTACTGCGTGGACTCGTTTTGAGGCCTTTACAGGAAGTCTTGAAGATCTTTTGACGGGATTAACATATCTCTTAAAAATTGAAAAACCTTCAGTTCCTTATAGTCTTTCGATGAAATTTCATCAAGATCAAGGTTTTGCTTTTTGCGCAAGTCCTGTGAATACTGGAAAGATTCTTCACGATCAGCTCCTGCAAGGAGCAGCTTCAGTTGTCTTCACATCTGCCACTCTGGCCAACGCTAAAGGTGATACTGGTACGAAGGGAATGGAGTGGGCCACGGGTTATCTCTATACTGAACCGGAAAGGCGTTTTAAGGCCGGGATGTACCTTCCTTCTGTTTATGATTACGCAAATAAGACAAAGGTTTTCCTCTGTGACGATACACCATCAATTTATGAGAGTCGCTTTGTTCCAGACGTTTTAGAAAACCTCTCTTCATTTATTGAAGATATAGGTGGAAGAACCCTGCTTCTCTTTTCTGCCAAGGCAAGATTTGAAAAGGCCGTTGAGTATCTCTTACAAAAATTTGATGGAAAACTTCCTGTCTATGTTCAGGGAATGGGATCAAATGTTGTTGAAGAATTTAAGAACTCTGGAAATGGTATCTTAGTTGGTATGGAGTCATTTGGTGAGGGAATAGATGTTCCTGGTGACTCTTTAAGCTTTGTCTTTATTGATAAGATTCCTGATCTTTCGATGGAACAAGTTGTTCGTTTGAGAAGAGAGTTCTATGAGACGAATATTGGTAACGAATTTGAGGATTACTATCTTGCCCATCGTTGTCGAAGCCTTCACCAAAAACTTGGAAGACTTTTGAGAACAGAGAATGATTCAGGGGCCGTAGTTATCGTCGATTCGCGTATTAAGAAGTGGAAGAATTCGACAATGTCTAAACTCGTTAAGCACATGGAGCCTTATCGTTTATTAAGAACCACATTGAAGGGGGCCCTTGAAGAATCTAAGGCCTTTATTGAGGACCAGAATTAATTACTGGTCCTTGTCTAGATTATTCAAGTATTTGACTTCAATTTTTGTTCCATCTCTATCTTTTATCAGATAGGGAATTGTCATATGCTGTGAGCACCAAATACGAATATCATTTTCTTGAGCTGGTGGAGCATGTGGATCAGCTGGACCATCTTCATTTCCTAAAATTTGTTCAGTTAGCTTGTACTGGATTGCATCGAGATTACTCTTTCCAACTTTTAGAGACTCACTTGTTTGCGATATTCTTTGAATGACAATATTTTTTACAGAGGGCTCTTCATTGAATTGCCAGTGATTATTACTTGTAAAAATGGTGTAATAATTCTTTCCTGTATTATCAAATTTCTTTGATCTCAAGTAGAGCATACTTGAGCAACTGGCCGAAGTTGTAATAAAGAACTTTGGATTGGTCGTAAGTTCACAATTATGTCTCTCACCATCATTATTAGTGAAAGTATAATTAATACGAGTTCGGCGCATATCAAATTCATATTTTTCATTGACCGCACTATTTCCTAGGGAGCGATTGATATCAACATATAGGGGAGTGTAGTCCTTATTGATCTTGTAAATGGTATTTATGTTGAGAAGTTCTCCTGTTGATACACGAGAGATGAGCTCACTGACAAAGGTGTAGGTCATTTCCTTCTTATCTCTAAATACTTCGAATGATTCTTCAGAATAGATATTTGTATTACGCATATAGGTATATGCGCCGCGAAATATCTTTTCTCCTTCCTTTCCGTTTCCAAAATAACTC
Source organism: Bacteriovorax sp. DB6_IX (assembly GCF_000447775.1). Classification (GTDB taxonomy): domain Bacteria; phylum Bdellovibrionota; class Bacteriovoracia; order Bacteriovoracales; family Bacteriovoracaceae; genus Halobacteriovorax_A. The sequence continues at coordinate 2,928 of NZ_AUNJ01000001.1, read as the reverse complement.
ATAGAGTTTATTATACTTAGGAATTGAACTTTAGAGAAGGGGAAGAGATGGATACAGATATTGTAATCTTTTTCAAAAGAATTTATGGATTATTAGTATCTTTTCCTTTTTGGATGCTGACATTCTTATGTAATGTCCTGGTTTTTCTCTCTTCTTTGGCCTTTTATAAACTGGAATATGGGCATAATCTAGAAGTTGATCAATTCATAGACGCTGTATGGTGGTCCTTTTCAACTATCACGACTGTGGGATATGGTGACATTACACCTGTCACATTCTGGGGTAGAGTACTCGGGATATTACTGATGATCGTTGGAACAGGTTTCTTCGTTTCTTATACGGCCCTTTTTGCAAATGCCATGTTAGGCCGAGAGGTTAGCCGTCTTGGAAGAAGGGTTTCTTTGATAAAGAAGAATGTTCAGGGAATGCAATACGATCTTCACGAAGACGAATTAGTTTTGGAAAGACAAGTCAATCATCTAAATCACACTCTAGCGCGACTAGAGAAAAGGTTAAATGATCTTGATAATAATGATAAGAAAGGCAAGAGAGATATAAACGACTAACTTTAAGAGGTAAAGATGTCATACGAATTTTACAAAATTCTACACGTATTTATGATTGTTCTATTTGTTGGATCAATCGCTATTCAATTTTTTATGGAGACTTCTCCAAAGAGCGCTAAGATTATTTCTGGTGTTTCAAGTTTCCTAATTTTTGTGGCCGGAATGGGGCTACTTGCGAGAATCGGTGTTTCACATGGTGCTGGTTGGCCAATGTGGGTAAAAGTTAAAGTTGGACTATGGTTAGCTGTTGCTGCTCTAGGGCCAATCTTAGCAAAGAGAATGAAGTCTAACCGTCAGTTTGGGTATTACGGTATTCTTGTTCTTATCTTTGTTGCTGTATTCTCTGCAATCACTAAGTACTAAATTCTATGGAAAGTGCCTGGAAGTCCTATCGGGGCCTTTGGGCCCTTTCCATTCCTTCGATAATTGCCACAATGTTAGAACCAATTAGCTCCGTCGTCGATACGGCGCTTGTCGGGCGTTTTAGCACTGAGCAATTAGCGGCCCTGGCCATTGGTGCAACTCTTATAAGTTCCTTAACTTGGATGTTTAACTTCTTAGTTCACGCACCAATACAAGGTGTCTCTGAAAAAATTGGTCAAAAGAGATTTGATGAAGTTATCTCCTTATGTAAGGTTTCTCTTTTTATGGCCTTAGGGCTTGGCCTTATTCTAATTCTTGTATTTTTACCGATTCGTTTTCATATCTATGCTTTCATGGGAGCAACAGAGAATCTTTTAAAGTATTGTGATGAGTATTTTTTTATCAGATTACTAGGACAAAGTTCCGTTCTGCTCTTTACTGTTTGCCTCGCTCTGCTAAGAGGCTTTGCTAAGGTTAGAGTGGCCATGGCCTTTATTGGGATCTCTACATTTCTTAATATTTCTCTTTCATACCTCTCGCTCTATCATTGGGACTTTGGTCTAGCAGGAGTGGCCGGTGCCACCGTATTTGGAAATACTATTGGAATGCTACTATCTTTTCTCACTTTAATAAGAATACAGGAGATCAGAGATCATTTTTGGACTCAGAAAATTATTAGAAATAATATATTTGAGCTTGGTTCAAAGGCCCTTAATATTTTTGGGCGCTCAGCATTTCTCACATTGAGCTTCTTTCTGTGTACTAAGATCGCTTCTCATATTGGGGTTGTCGAATTGGCATCACATCAAATTATCCTACAGGTCTGGCTTTTCGCCTCCTTTTTTACTGATGGAGTTGCCACGACAGGTAATATTGTTGGGGCCAGAGCACAGAGTGCTGAACAAAGAAAAGAGTTGATAGGAATATTTAATAAGCTTCTTTTTATGGGAGCAAAAATTGGACTTGTTTTTACACTCGCTTACTTCTTCTTAGATGAGCTGGTCTTACAGCGCTTTACAAGTGATCAAGAAGTTCTCAAAACAATAGCCACAGTTTGGCCATTTATAGCATTATCACAAATTCCTCTCTCCATTGCCTATGTCTATGATGGGCTTATTTTTGGATTAGGTAACTTTGCTTTTTTAAGAAAGCATATGATGATTGCCTTTTGTTTGGTCTTCACGCCGCTGGCCTTTTATTCATATAATATGAAATCCCTCATTGGGATTTGGGCCGCACTTATTGGTGTGGGAATATATCGTTTGGTATCAAATTACTTCTGTGTAAGAAATGAGTTGAGAGTTAATATATGACAAAGAAAAATAGTGGAGCTCAAGGCTTCCATGACGAGTATTGGAAAGTCAATTACCAGAACCCAGAAGAAATGGATGGGATTGGTAATGTCGAGATGCATGTGGGTTATATTAAGAACCTCTTTGGAATGGAGTATATCGATATTAGTAGTATCGTCGATCTCGGCTTCGGACTAGGACATCTCTTTGAAGGGCTACTCAAAGAATTCATTCCCTATAAAGCATTGGGAATTGAGCCTAGTGAGTTTGCTTTTAAGGAAGTCGAAAAACGAGAGATCTCTCCAGCAGACAGTACGAATTTCAAGTTACAACAAATTGATTTAGTCTCATGGTGCCAAAGCAAGAAGAAGATTAAAAGTTTTGATTTAGGGATATGCACATCTGTCTTTCAATACCTCTCTGATGAGGAAATTGAGTTTTGTTTACCTATCTTGGCCCAAAGATGTAAGTATCTTTACTTTACAGTTCCGACTGACAAAGAGCTTATTCGTCAAATAGAGGATCTCGAGTTTAAAGATGAGTACGCTATCAGAAGAAGTCGTACTAAATATCAGAAGATGATCAAGAAGCATTTTACTTTTATTTCTAGTCGAGTTTTAGAAAGTAAAGTACACTTTAACGAAGAAAATACATTCTTTACAGATTTACTATATAGATTTTAATAGAGGAGTTATCAATGGCAAATT